>JBAXTQ010000170.1:0-8569 GCA_037130115.1 Methylococcaceae bacterium | reverse complement strand
ATGAAAATAAATGAGCTTAAATTACCTGATTAATCAAAACCAACTCATTTAAGCCCTTAAGTATTTTTTAATGTTTGATACTCATAATTTTAGTCATAGACACTATTTAAAAAAATATTTTGTCATGATACTGACATTAACATGACTTAAAATTATTTTGCTCGTCAGCTTTTATAGTGGGGAAAAGACAATGTTAAATCCAACACCTTTACTTGACTTCAATTTCGAATGGCCAGCGATGATGCCGGGAGAGATAATGGCATTAACCCTGATAATGGTTTTCGCCAGCCTCTGTACTCTTGAGTTTCACGCGCCCAACAAAAAACTGTCCGCAAAATACTTGCGCCAATCTTATAAAACCAATATTAGCCTGTTTATGGTTAATAGTATTGCCATGTCCTTGGTTTCAGCCTCATCGCTGTTGATACTGGCCGAACGTTATTCAGGCAAAGGCTTGCTTAACACCCTATCCAGTCCCGCCTGGAAAGCCATCCTGTCGTTTGTGGCGCTAGACCTGTTAATGTACTTCTGGCACAAAGCCAGTCACCGCGTTGATTGCCTGTGGATGTTTCATAAGGTACACCACAACGATCCTTGTTTGAATATTTCCACCGCCTTTCGAATACATTTTCTGGAGCTGTTTATAACCCACGCTCTAAAAACGGGTTTAATTATTATTTTAGGCATAGAAGCAACGGTGTTGCTAACGAATGAAGCGATAATGACCCTGTTTATTATGTTTCACCACACCAACATTTCTTTCGTCGGTGAAAAATTACTAAGCTATCTGATTATCACGCCGTCTCTGCACCGAACTCATCACTCAACCCAGCGGTGTGAGCATGACAGTAATTATGGCGCTGTTTTCTCATTTTGGGATCGACTTTTCGGCACACTGACAGAACGCGAACCTGCTGAAATAGGCATCAATGGCAGCTCACCGCTGGATCTTGTAAACCTGATAAAGTTCGGACTTACCCTGCAAATGCCGCCAGTCATTCAGCCCGTTAATCTTGATGCCATGATTGCTGAGGCCGCTTATTACAAAGCGGAAAAACGCGGATTTTCTCCCGGCAATGATCTTCGTGACTGGCTGGAAGCAAAAAAAGAAATCATCACCCAGCTTTACGGAGACAAGCCGATTAAAAATAATGTAACCCGCAAGCCTCAGCATCATTATCTTAAATTTATGAATCTGGACATAAATCACCGGCGCATACAGAATTTTTAAGATGTGAGGCAGGCTTATTCACCACGAAGACACGAAGAGCACGAAGAAAAACACCCATAATTATCCTAGTTCCCACGCTCCGGCGTGGGAATTCATCCGGCAACGCTCCAGCGTTGCGTGACGCGAGAGCGTCACAGGCGTCAAGAAAAAACTTCGTGTCTTCGTGGTGAAATGCTTTTAAAATTTTTTACAGCGACTTACTTTAGTAACTCACCCGAATGCCAATTTCTGCACTGCGACCCGGATCGGGTGAAAAATTACGCAAATACGAGGTTGAGTTGCGTATATTTTCATTGAGCATATTTTTGCCGGCGGCAAACAGCATCACTTGGGATTCATGAAAACTCGCCACCTGATATTGTGCGCCCAGATTCAGCAACAAATAACCCGGTGTGTTGGATTGATTATCGCCGGCATAAGTCTGCGCTTCGCCTCGCGTCAGCCTTACGTCCGTTGACCAGTCGTTTTTCTCGTAACTCAATTGCAAACCATAGCGCAACGGCGGCATACGCGGAACATTGCCCCCTTGATCAAACGAGCCACGGGTATAATCGCCAAATAAAGTCAAATCGACTGCGCCGTAACGGTTTTGCAGCAACGGAAATACGGTCTTGGCCTCGAAGCCCTTAAAAACAGCATTGGCTTGGGCGCTTTGCAAGACCGGCAGGCAAGCGCCAGGCTCTCCAGTGCAACTTGGCTCAAATCCAGGCGCTGGCAAACTCTCGTTAAATACATAACGGGCTTGTTGCTGATAAATATAATCATTAACCCAATTATGGAAAAGATTTAACTCAGAGGTCATCCAGTCGGTATTAAATTTATAGCCCAAATCCAGATTATAAGAAATTTCTTTGCGCAGATTTACGTCGCCTTTTTCATAGCTCTGGGTCGCATCATGAACCCCATTGGAAAACAATTCCTGTATTTGCGGTGCCCGTTGGGATTGAGTAACCGCCAGACTGAGTTGATGCTGTTTGGTAATATCCCACAACGCCGAAACCGCACCGCTTAACGGAATGTATGAAACACTGCTATACGTTGTTTCCGGAGCAATGCCTTGCCATTCACCGCGTAGACCCAAATCATAAGTCACCTTGCCCAGTGCGAAAGACTCGACAGCAAACAAACCGTAAGAATCAATAGCCGATTTTGGCACGATGGTTTCTGCCCCCAGCGCCGAAAACTGACTATTGGTTGATTGAAAACCCAGCACACCTTTTACAATGCCTAGCGGTTGATGCTCAAGTTCCAAACGGCTTTCGTAGGATTGATTAAGAAATGTCGTAGCCGGTACACCGCCACTTATTTCAACGTGCTTGTAATCCGTATAACCCAATTTCATCCGCACTGCTTCAGCAAATGCAAAAGGTTTATTAAGTTGTCCCTTAACATCGTATTTGGTTTGATCAAGCTGAATTCTAACCGGCGCACTGCCCGTGCCATTGGGAGGAATCCCATAGTTTTTCTCCAAACTATTAATCGCCGCACCCACCAGCCCAACATCACCTATCATTGAAGCGCCCGCCGAACCACCGCGTGATCGCGTATTTGAATTATTAAGAAGCCCGTAAGGATTATCCAGTACATCTGTGCCTTCAAGGGTGGGATCGGTGGCACGCGCCGCTGCCTCATCTATCGGTTGCCCGCCAAGATGGCTATTGCCTTGGTCACGATAAAAGCCGTCGACATGATAGGCAAACTTGTCTTTGCCACCCTCAAGTTTAAGAGCACTTGAAGATTCGGTCGTTGCGGAATCATAGCGTTGCTCACCCGCACCACCCAGCAACTTGTCGGGGACTTTTTCAGGAATACGGTTATCAATCACATTGACCACGCCACCGATAGCGCCGCTTCCATACAACAAGGTTGAGGCACCCCGCAACACTTCAACACGTTCCGCTATAATCGGGTCGACACCATTGGCGTGATCGGGACTTAAGGACGAGACATCATTATTGCCCAAACTATTTTGCATAACCCGCACCCTGGAACCTGATTGTCCACGAATGACCGGCGTACCCACGCCAGAACCAAACGATTGACTGGTAATACCCAACTCATTACTCAAGGTTTCGCCGAGGGTTTGCCCAATTTTTACCCGTAGCGCGTCCCCGGACAATTCCGTAACCGGTCGGGCAAATTTTGAAGTGGATTGTTTTATACCCGTACCGGTAACAAACACATCCTCCAGTTGATAAATATCCTTATCATTCGCAAATGCAGCAGACCCCATCACACCGGTGGACAAGAAAAAAATGGCGAGTTTTTTGTTCATAAAGTTGTTAAGTTGATTGTTATTAATTGCAAAAATACAGCGTGCGGATTCGATGACTTATCAAGCATTAATCATATCCCTAAGCCTACAGATTGATTAGTTCGCCTATTAATGTATGTTATAACATAACATATTGCAACTGTTATTTACCGAGTATTTTGTTATCCATGCCTGTCTATTCAGTATACGCCGTGACTATTACAAAAATATTAAATATCGTTTGCATGACTTGTTTGGCACAGTATAAATCACGCTATTATTAATAGTTGGCCTATGCCGGTCGGGGTTTGCAGACCCGACACGCTTCATAAAAAAATGGAACAACGAGGATAAACACAAATATTTTAAATAGCTTAAAACGTCCAAGCCGTCATCCCGGCATAGACTGCCGGGATCCAGTTGCCATGGATGGCATTCGTAACGTATCCACTCACTGATTTTTATACTCGATTTTATTGGGTACACTGTGATATTGATGAGTACGTCCATGTACTCTGGATTCCGGCAGTCCATGCCGGAATGACGGCTCTAAGACTTGTGGGAATATCAACTCATCTTAATAACCCGCTTACATTTTTAATCCTATGTTATGGGCTTCCCACTGTAAATCATATAGCGACTTAAAATTATACATCTGACGATACTTGGCACTTTGCACAAATGCCATGCACTTCTATGGCCTTACTGTGTACGATGAAACCCGCTTGTTTAATCTCTTGTGACACCGCCGCCATTACCTTTTTAGCGGAACGCTCCTCGACTTCCTGACAGCTTTTACAGATCAACAATAATTGTTCATGTTGAAGACCTGAACAGGTGCAGCCGACAAACGCATTAAGACTTTCTACCCGATGAATTAAACCTTGTTCCATCAAAAAATCCAGCGCACGGTAAATAGTCGCGGGTTTTGCGGCCTGTTGCAACGGTTTAAGCCGATCCAAAAGTTGGTATGCTTTAACGGCTTTATGACTTTCCCAAATCAGTTCCAGTACTTGATGGCGGATGGGTGTTAATTGCACGCCGCGTTCTACGCATAAATGCTCAGCGGTAACCAGCGCTTCACTAACGCATTGGCTATGGTTATGCTCTAAAGGCGACAGATTGGGATGGGTTTGAGTAGTCATAGCAAACGTTATTTATCTAAAGTTAAACGTTATAATATAACGATTAAAAGCGGCATGCAATTGACCCACTGCCCGGCGTGCCAATCATGCTGTTAACGGCAAGGCCGTTCAGCCACCGTTAAGGCACTAAACAGTCTAATACCCGCAACTCAAAAAAGGCACTTTTTTTGTAAACAGATGCCTTTCTTGTGTTAGCATTACCGTTAGCTTGAATTTTTTCGGGTAGATTAACCCTAAATACCACTTCAAAACAAGAGGATACGACTTATGAAAGCTAAAATGATCATAGCGGCCGGTTTAGTTACTTTGGCATTATTGGCAGGCTGTAATAAAACAGAAGAACCCGCAGCAACATCTGCTGCGCCAGAATCTGCTCCAAGCGCCGCACCCGCTCCTGCTGAAGCGCCGCCTGCAAAGTAATATAAGTTCTGCCCACCCCGATTAGGGGCGGTGTCTTACCAAGCTCTGGTTTTCTCTGCAATGGAGAGCCAGAGCTTACTCTGACAGAAATCCGAAAAACAAAATATCCCCATCATTTCTACCCTTGGCCGTCATTGGCCGATAGTCAACATATTCGCACCCAAGCGTAGCGCGTAGTGGTGTTTCCGGCATTCTCGTAGGGAAACCCTGATAATACTAAATAACGCAATTCTGATGGCAATATTAAGGGAAACCCGTAGAGGTAGAAAATCTTCTACCCTGATAACATGTACCCTACAAAGGGCAGAAAATCTTCTGCCCCTACGGTTTTACAGGCAACAGCTGAAGCGGTTGCACTTCGTTTTTAAATGACCTTAAAAGACGGTTGTTGCTAAAAAACCAATCCGATTAACGGTGGGTTGCTGTTAAAAAACCACAAAACCCGCTGATTGTGCCGTTTTTTTTAAAAAATTAACAAGCTAAAGCCTTTATTTGTTGCTTTGTAACCAAAATATAACCGCGTTGTCATAAAGCTGTCACATTTCTCGCTTATCCTTGCCTCTGTATTTTTTAATTACCGAGAGCAACACATGAAATTCTCTAAACTAACGTTGGCGATTGCAGCCACATTAAGTGTCAGCGCGTCATTTAGCGCTGTGGCCATGGATCTTTATGTCGATACCAAAACCAAGCAAATTTTTGCAGAACCAGGCCGTGGCCGTGAACTCATGGGTTCTTTCCAAAAAGTAGATGATGCTCCGGCACAAACAGTTGCACCCGCAGCGCCTGCTGAAATATCCGCCATGAAACAGGATTTGGAGCTAAAAACCAACGAAATCAAGGCTCTTCAAGAACATGCGGCAGAAGAATCCGGTCCAGAATCGGTTCATGTTAAGCTTAGCGATGGCATTCATTTTGCAACCAAAGACGGTAATTTTACCGCCGGCATTAACGGTCGTATGCAGGTGGATTCACAGTCCAATATTAATCAGGGATTGAATAACGATTTTTTACCTGGAACGACAGGTATACCAGCAACATTAGACGATGGTGCAACGCTACGTCGTGCTCGCTTAGGGGTTGAAGGTACTTTTTTCAAAAATACCGGCTATAAATTTGAGTATGATTTCGCTCGAGGCAATGGCTCGACTGCCAGTGGAATTACGGATGCGTATATTAGCTATGCCTTTACCAAGCCTTTTCAAGTTAAGTTTGGTGCCTTTAAAGAACCATTCAGCTTGGAAGAAGCGACCAGTAACCGTTACACTACGTTTATTGAACGAAACATGGCTGTCAATACCTTCGTAGACAACCTGAATACTTATAAAGTGGGTGTAGGTGCCTTCTACTCGCAAGATCGCTGGCAAGCAGCAACGTCCTTGCAAACTGAAGGTATTGGTGCCTACAGTAACATGTCCAGTGCAACAGGTACTCAAGGCGGCGTTAATCGTAACGGCGGTGCCGGTGATACCGGATGGGAAGTCAACGCCAGGGTAACAGGTATGCCATGGATGGAAAGTAAAACAAAATTCTGGCATTTGGGTGGCTCAGGTTCTTACGTTAACATTAATAACAATTACCAGGCTGGGGGGGCATATAATAACGGCGGCCTCATTTTCGCCAACGGTATCGGCAACAACGTAGATCGTAGCGCCATATTAAATACAGGGAACCTGACTTCCGGCCCACAAGGAGGAGCAACATCAACTCAGGCGAATTCCTTTACCCGTTTTGGTGCTGAAACTGCCGTAGTTTATGGTCCATTTTCAGCTCAAAGCGAATATATACAAGCCAATATTTCAGGCACCGGCTATCACAATCCTTCTCTGAACGGTTATTACGGTTATATGACCTACTTTTTAACCGGTGAGTCACGCAATTATAAATCTAAAACCGGCTCATGGGATCGGATTAAGCCGAATCACAACTTTGATATGAAAGGCGGTTGGGGAGCATGGGAACTCGCTGCAGGTTACGACAACATGGATTTAAATTCTGGCGGCGTAATCAATGGTGGTAGAGCATCAACAGCCAAATTTGGTATCAACTGGTATCCCCATTCACATGTGCGTGTTATGACTAACTGGGTACATCCCTTGGATATTAGTACCGGCACAGTATGTAATACCGCTACTACTAACACTACTGCTGGGTGTGGCGCGGCTCCGCAAGCGGCAGGCAATACAAGCAGAGCATTTAATAACGCGACTTTGGATATGCTTGAAACACGTATCCAATTGGATTGGTAACACGCTAATAACTATCGCTAACCCCCAAGCGCTTTTTATCGTTACTTAGGTTCCTCATTAACCCTAGCACCGATAACCAGCGCTTTCGATAGCCCTTTCAAGCCGCACCGGATTTTCCGGTGCGGCTTTTTTTGTGCTTGTCGACACGACTATCAGCCCAATCCACTATCGCGCAGCAATCCTGTAGGCTGGAATAAGACTTTTCTAGCGTCAGCGAGAAAAGCGTTTCCGGCACAGCGCACACTATTGCCAACAACAGCCCAAGCGGTTAGCCCGCTTATACCCAAACTGATTCGCTTTTATTTACCCGCGCCCGTCAGTCAACTCCGTGTCACCTGCGCTCTAATTTTTAAACGACTGATTAGTGACCCACTTGATATACAATAAGCCACTTGAAAGCCCTATGCGCTTTTCGTAAAAATACCTGGAAACGATTGTAAGCTGTAAAGAATGCCTTAAAGCCACCGGCTGAAAGGTAGATGACTACACATTTTATGAGGAAAAACCATGTTAAAACCAGAGACCATCACCCTTGAAATAAATCAGATGCAGCAGCAAATGCAGCATTACTTCCAAACGCATTGGAAATTATTTCTGGCCGAGGGCATTTTCCTCATTATACTGGGGACTATTGCCATTGTAGTACCTCAGTTTTTTACCGTAGCCATCGTCGTTTCGTTAGGCTGGATTCTTTTATTTGGCGGCACTTTTCTTATTGCCCGTGCCCTGTTTTTTTTCCGTATGCCTGGTTTTGGCTTGTGGCTGTTTATGGGCATTTTGCAGCTTCTTATCGGTTTTTTGTTTCTGTCCCAACCCCTTGAAGGCATATTGACCTTAACACTGCTAATGACCTTGTTTTTTGCCCTGGAAGGTATTGCCAAAACAGCTTTCGCCCTCATGATGCGCCCCTTGGCGCACTGGGGCTATATCCTTTTTAGCGGCTTGACGGCTTTATTTTTGGCCTTGGTCATTTGGATGGGCTGGCCGGGAACAGCGGAATGGTTATTAGGCCTGCTTTTCGGCATTAATATGCTGCTTGGCGGCTGGTCACTGGTTAATATAAGCCTGCGCTATAAAGACAGTCATTAAACGTAAGGACTCAGCCGTTAAAGAATAAAATACGGATTTACGATGCCGATCGAAACGTTTAAAGGTTTCAATAGCTTTCAAAACGTGAGTGACGGGGTTGCAAACCCATACGCATCAAGCTAAGGGATGTAGGAGCGGGCCGCGCCCGCGATGAATACGCTACAACTTAGGCATTACTGCC
>JBAXTQ010000017.1:0-33539 GCA_037130115.1 Methylococcaceae bacterium | reverse complement strand
AAGCAACGTCGCTTCGCTTGTTGCGGGGCGCTCCTTTCGGCCTAAAGGCCGAGGTTTTAAACCAGCAAGGAAGATTGATAACCTTTTGTTACTTGTGTGTTTGCTGAGCAACACCTTGTTGAAGGTAAAGTGAATTTATTGCGAGGAGGGTTAAGATCATAAAGCCGATAAAAGCGCAGCCATTGCTGATTTGAGCATTGGCTTTATCTTGGGATTTAAAGACGATACAAAAGTGTCAGTAGATGGATAAAACTGACTTCATTGAGAGGAACCGGTCTACTCGACCCTACGCCCGGAAGCGGGGAATTGAGTGCCGAAATTGCCAGGCAGACGAGGATTTGCAGATTTTGGCTGAGGCAGCCCCCGGCAGATTTTATAAACCTGCCAGATCTAATTGCGGTGTTTTTGTCCTGACTAAAGTGGGTAGCCCGGATTTTTTAATTAAGTCCCGCGATAGTAACCATTGGCAGAATTTTCGCTTTGAGTTTTACCTGTGGTTTCTTGTTTTTTACTTTTATTGGGTGTTACCGGTACTGCTTGTTTCGACTTACCAGCCGGTACGATAACCGGTTTGCTGGTTTTGCCGGCAGTCACTGGTACGGGTGTTTTTGACTTACCAGCCGGTACGATAACCGGTTTGCTGGTTTTGCCGGCAGTCACTGGTACGGGTGTTTTTGACTTACCAGCCGGTACGATAACCGGTTTGCTGTTTTTGCCGGCAATGACGGGTACGGCTGTTTTTGACTTTCCAGCCGGTACAATACCGGGTTTGCTGTTTTTGCCGGCGGTAACGGGTACGGTTTTTTTCGACGCGCCAGTCGTTACCATACCGGGTTTGCTGTTTTTACCGGCAGTTGCCGGTACGGATTTTGGACTTTTGATTACCACAGCCGCAACCTCTGGTTTTTTACTTTTAGCGACCGCTACGGGAGTCGGTTTTGTGACTTTAACAACCGGTACAGGCTCTGGCTCTGGCTCAAGCGCGGGTATTTCTTCTTCCAGTGGTGGCAATCTTTCATAAAGCGGAACCGGGGTGCCATCCAGATCTTTAAGCGCCTTATTTAAGGCTACCTGATCAAACTCGGGCAATTCGCCTTTGTTGGCTTTTTGAATAAGCTCTAAAGCTATGGCATAGCGTTGATCCTGGGTCTTTTCTTCACCTTCTAAATCAGGATGCGCTTCAACATACAACGTATTATTTAACCAGCCAACCTTGACCGGTTGCTTTACTATATAAACCGATGCACCAACCGGAACAGAACGGTATAAAGCCTCAATATCTTCAGGATACATACGGACACAACCATGCGTTATTTGCATGCCGATACCAAAAATTTTATCAACATCAGTACCGTGTATTCGATAATCCCCTGGAAGATTCAGGTACAATGCGTAAGCGCCCAAGGGATTGTTGGGGCCGGGCGGGACGATAGCCGGTAAAGGATCGCCATTGGCAGCATGTTCACGTCTGATGGATTCAGGCGGATGCCAGGCAGGATCTTTTACTTTTTTGATAACAGTGGTTCTGCCCAATGGCGTTTGCCAATCTTGTCGACCGATGCCATGCGCGAAAGATTTTACCGTACCGGGTTGATCCGCAGGGTAATAATACATGCGGTATTCCGAGATATTTAAGGTAAGACCCTCATGCGGGCTATCCGGCAAAATGCGACGATTAGGCAAGCGGACGACAGTGCCTTTTTTTACCAGCCAGCGATCAATACCAGGATTTAACGTGACTATTTCTGTTTGTCCCAGATTAAAACGTCTGGCTACATCCAGTAGGGTTTGATCGTGCTCAACGGTTAACGTGACAGTTTCGCCGGTGGATGAGGCAACAACCCTGTCGCCGCTAATTTCCGGCAACTTGTAAGTGGTGGCATAGGCGTTACCAATCACGGCTAGCAATAACAATGAAGATGCAAAGAGAGTACGGATTTTCATTACAATAATTTTCTCGGGAACACTATAAAAATAACACTCGGGTTAGGAATTGGCTATCGTGTAAGTATTCACCTCCCCCTTTAAAAAAGGGGGATTGAGGGGGATTTATCTAATAAAATCTCCCCTAACCCCTCTTTTTCAAAGAGGGGGACTGAATACTTACGCTCTCGTTAAAAGTAAATCACGATTAATGCCGGTTTAAACAGCTTGTATTTTATCATGGGCTTGCCTGTTTAACTATTTTGAGCGAAGGCCGCGACATAACAATAACGCTAAAAACACCTTAATGGTTCAATTTTTTTAGAAGTAGATTGCTGTTTTGCGTCTCGTTTTGGCTATTATCAACGGTGTGTGCGTTATAATCTTTTCTTAAAGTGAGTAAAGCCTTCCCATCCATCACTTTCACAATAACTTTTAACAACCAACAAGGGACTTTAAATCATGTCGCTGCAAATTTTTCGTACCAAACAAGTCGTTGTGCATAACGACCTTGATCCTGTTCTCAAGCGTTGTTTGTCAGCATGGGATCTTACCTTTCTGGGTGTCGGTGCGATTATTGGTACGGGTATTTTTGTATTGACCGGTATTGCCGCTGCAACGCAAGCCGGCCCCGCCGTTGTTTTATCCTTTATTATTGCCGGACTGGCCTGCGCCTTTGCCGCGCTTTCGTATGCAGAATTATCGTCGTCTATTGGTGGTTGCGGTAGTGCTTATGGTTACAGTTATGCGGCTTTTGGCGAGTTGATTGCTTTTATTATTGGTTGGGATTTGCTGTTGGAATACGGCATTTCCGTGGCGGCGGTTGCCAACGGTTGGTCCGGCTATTTTAATAATGCGCTGACGGCTATCGGCATGCCGTTGCCTGATATGCTGACCAAAGCCCCAAAGCTGGGTGGTGTGGTTAACCTACCGGCATCCGCCATCATTTTACTGCTGATGGGTTTGCTGATTATGGGCGTAAAACACAGCGCAAAAGCCAATAATGCCATGGTCGCCGTCAAATTAATAACCATCACTATATTTATCGGTATTGCCGTGTTTAATGTCCATCCGGATAATTGGCATCCTTTCATGCCGTTTGGCTGGTTTCAAACATTACCTGACGGAAAAACCACCGGCGTACTGGCGGGTTCATCGTTGGTATTTTTTGCTTATGTGGGTTTCGATGCCGTGTCTACGGCCGCCGAAGAAGCCAAAAATCCCCAGCGCGATTTACCTTTTGGCATCGTAACGTCACTGGCTTTTTGTACCATTATTTACATTATCGTCGCCGGTTTGCTGACAGGTGTCGTACCTTACACCGACTTAAACGTATCCTCACCGGTCGCCCACGCACTCACCCTGATTGGTTTCAACGGGGCATCGGCACTGATTTCAACAGGCGTTATCGCCGGTCTAACTACCGTCATGTTGGTGCTGTACTATGGACTAACGCGCATTATTTTTGCAATGTCACGCGATGGTTTGTTGTCGCCTTTTTTTAGCAAAGTTAATGTTAAAACCCAAACCCCGATCCGCGTCATTGTACTCTGCGGCGTTATTATCGCGCTGATTGCCGGCTTTATGCCGTTGGGTGATTTGGCCGAACTGGTTAATATCGGTACGTTGGCCGCGTTTGTATTGGTGTGTTTGGGAGCGATCGTTCTGCGCATTACCAAACCGGACATGGAACGTCCCTTTCGCACCCCGTTCAGTCCCTTGTTTCCTGTGCTGGGTATGTTGTCATGTGGCGCACTGATGGCCTTTTTGCCCGCCATCACCTGGCTACGTTTCATTGTCTGGCTGGTGATAGGCTTGATTGTCTATTTTGGTTATTCAATGAATCACAGCAAGTTGGCAAAATCTGGTTAGTTGCGTTGATTTCTCGAGGATTTAAAATTAGCCGAGTAGGGTGCGCATCGCGCACCACAACCATGCCAGAGAAAGAAACCCAATAGGCCACTGGTAAAAAACAATAATAGATTGTGGTGAAAAATCGCTCAGTGGCTGCGGTTTTAGGTGCGCGATGCGGCACCCTACCAGGCTCGTACACCGAACAACAGAGTCTATTAGATAACCAAAAAAGTGTAACCCTAAGGAATAAAGAACACCCTCAAAACATCTCGAATTTTGCCAGGTATCCAAAATGATCGGAAACGATGGGATAAAAATGGCCGTTAAAGATGACTTCCATGGAATTGATTTTAATCGGATTGCCATTGCGCTTGAAGATGTAATCAATGCGTTTGGGCGGGCTGTTTTTCCATCCGTCTATTTGACCATGATAGCTGGGTTCGTAAAAACGGTAGGGATGTAATTCGTGAAATTGATCCACATATTCCCGATTGCCTACGATATGGTTATAGGTATTTTCTCCGGCCGGCGAGTTAAAATCGCCAATCATTAAATCGCCTCTGACACCAAAATGAAAACGTGAGCGGATCAGTTTTTGGAGGTTATGGTATTCTTCATAAAAACCATGATGTCCCCAACTCAAATGCACATTGGCGATATGCAGTAAGCCGAACCACGGAACGTTGATGCAGGACACGGTAACATTTCGGGACATATAATTGTCTTTGCGATGGTCAGAAGAAACATAAGCCGAATAATTGTGCAGCATTGGATAGCGGCTCATGATGGCGGTGCCTTCCCGCCAACGACCAAAGCCAATGTGACTCCAGTCTTGATGAATATGATACCAATGCCCCCATTGACGCAATTTATTACAAATTCGAAAAGCCATGTTGGACGGCGATTCGCCATAAGGAGTCGTGATGGGGTCGTGCATATATTCGCCCACCTCCTGAAAACATACGACATCTATAGCTAAATGCGCAATGGCTTCAGCAATAATATGTACCTCGCGCTCATGTTGATGCATGGTGTCAAAAGAACAGTGTCGTGGATGTTCTTGATAAGTATGGAGATTAAGTGTCAGCAGCGATAGATTCATAAGATGGGTTTATACTCGGACGTTAAAAAAATAGCACACAGATGACGCGGATTTAACTGATAGACACGGATAAGGGAATATTTTAATCTCATCAAACAGCTCTTTTCCGACTAAAAATAAAATCCGTTGAAATCCGTATAATCAGTGTCATCCGTGTTCCATGATTGACGCTAATCACCGGTGTCGTAATCAATAAACTACAGCCATTCCAGGCGATACAGGTCTTGACGGCGATTGGCAAGATTACGGGCAGCGCCTCGCGTGCGAACCTGTTTTAATAAATCCAGATTGACATCGGCAATCAGCGTCATTTCGGTATTGGGTGTGGCTTCCGCCAAGATTGAATCATGGGGGAATGAAAAATCACTGGGACTAAAAATGGCCGCTTGCGCGTATTGAATGTCCATGTTTTCAGCATAGGGTAAATTTCCGACACTGCCGGTAATCGCCACAAAACATTCATTTTCAATGGCACGCGCTTGTGAACAATAACGTACCCGTTGGTAGGCGTTTTTGGTGTCCGTCCAGAAGGGTACAAAAAGTATTTGTGCGCCCTCGATGGTTGCCAAACGGGCAAGCTCCGGAAATTCTGAATCATAACAAATTAAGACGGCAATTTTGCCACAATCGGTATCGAACACTTTTAAGGCATCACCGCCTTGAACGCCCCAACAACTGACCTCGTCAATGGTGACATGGATTTTGTATTGGGCTTCAAACGTGCCGTCACGCCTCAACAGCCATGACACATTATAGAGTTCATGAGAGCTGTATTCAGGCATGGAACCGGCGATGATATTGATATTGTAAGACATGGCCATTGCCAATAAACCATTTCTGATTTCACTGGTAAATCCGGCCAAGGCACGAATGGCATCAGGCGGATTTTTATCATTAAACAAGCTCATGAGTGGCGCACTCATGTATTCAGGAAAGAGTATAAAATCAGCCTGATAACCGGATACCGCATCAATAAAAAATTCGGCATGTTTGAGCAGTTCTTCAACGCTGGTCAACGTCCGCATCTGCCATTGCACGACGCCTAAACGGATGATGTTTTTTGAGCTGCCCAGTGCCGGCGATTTGTCGACATAATCAAGATTGACCCATTCAAGTAAGGTAGCAAACCCCATCGAATCGGCATCTACGGGCAGATATCCGGTTATTACCTTGCGGACATGGAAGCCGTTAAGCAGTTGAAAGGAAAGTACTGGATCAAAAATTTCCCTGTTTTTAACCTCTTCGATATAACGTACAGGGGTAAACGTATCGGCGTATTGGGCATAACCGGGAATCCGCCCGCCGGCAATAAATCGACGTAAATTGAGGTTTCGGCATAATTCTTTACGTGCATCATACAAGCGTCGGCCCAAGCGTAACCCCCGATATTGCGGATGAACAAAAATATCGACGCCATATAAAGTGTCGCCCTGCGGGTCATGCGTGGTCAGATAACCGTCGCCGGTAATTTGAGCGTAAGTATGAATATCGCCAAAGCGGGCATAGTCAACAATCATACTTAAGGCAGCGGCCACTAATTTGCCGTTATCTTCAATACCTATCTGACCTTCAGGAAAACGCGCAATTTGTGAGGCAAACTGATCCGGTTTCCAGGCACCGCCTAAATTACCGTAAACATGCTCCATTAAAGCGGCAATATTAGCGTAATCATCCAGCGTTAAATGCCGAAGCAGTAGCTTATGTTTCTCAATTTTGACTTTTTTCATGGGTTGGCTGGCCTTGTAGTCCTGAAAGGAAATTTAAGCGGTTACCAGTGCAAAGCGCGTAGGCGCGAAATTGTTTCAGGACATCTTCGTAGGGGCGGTGTTTTTTGTGGCTACCATTGACCTGCCTGTACTACAAAGCAACTATACATTTTCAGATAAATAATTTCTATGCTGACAGATACCATCCCTTCAAGGGATGTCATCTGTATGAGCTTACAACGACGCGAATTGGAAATTTAATTTCTGAAAGTCTATATTTAATAACCATTCACGCTGATTAAGTCTCTCTTTGTAAAAAAAGAGAAGATAATACGTTGAACAGTTACCGCCATATCCGTAATATTTGAGTCTACTAAAAAAATGTGAAGGTTTGATGAAAAATAGATTTTAAGGGGAAGTAATGATTCTAAATATCGATAACCACCTGATTAAAAAGGCTTTGATAACTGGTTTTTTTGCATAACATCCCTCTCTATGCATCGGTCAATGAAATGTTTATTACTCGCAGGACAGAACTTGCGTTCTTTTCCCTCAAAGCCCTGATTACAGTCATCCAATCGAACCCTGTAGCACAAAACACAACGATTTAACCGACGCTGATAACGACAATAAGCAACTAATACTGCCCGATCAAGACGCTCAATCCCGGCTATATTTTTTGTGGCTTGCACGAGTTGTTCAACTTGCAATACCGCATAAAGATGCCGGGCTTCATTTATCAGCCTATCATTATTCATGGTCAACCAACACTTCATTGTTTATATTTCAGGTGATTCAACAGTGTAAGCCAATACGTTGTCCCGATACTAATAAATTATCATCCCGTTTTTTTGACCCTTAATTTTATAACAGCTTAACATCGCCAAGATATTAGTTTTTAGCTATTTTTAACCTCCAAACTATTGTTAATAGGCTTCCATTTACCTGGCTAATACTGACCGTACTTTCAACAAAATGCAGCTTTAATTAACGTGGTTCTGGTTGTTCATGATTTGTTATTACCGAGATTCATCATGTTGTCATGAGTCTGTTATAGGCTTGTAATACTTTTAACATTAACCATTAGGTAGTGATATGAACATGTTAAGTCTAATGAAAATTGCTGATATTTTTATCGTTGGTAATTTGTGCGGCGGCGTACTTTCGATTTTTCTGGCAATTGACGGTCTTTTTGATTTGAGCGCATTACTGCTGTTTTTAGCGGTGGTGTTTGATATGCTTGATGGTAAAATTGCAAATTTATTGAATCAAAAGAATCTGTTTGGCAAACAAATCGATTCGACTTGCACGGTATTATAATATTATCGAAGAAGCCATGACTGCCAAAGATATTTTGCCATTACTTTCTGATTTTAAAATATCGCGACTATTCAGATCGACTAAAACAGTGTCAGACTTACCTCTGATAACCCTATAGCTTAATCGCCATTTTGCTTCTCATATTCAGTATGTATAGACTTTCGGAAATTAAATTTCCATCACATGAAGTTTTGAGTCCATACGGATAACATCCCTTAAAGGGATGGTATCTGTTAGCATCGAAAATATTTATCTGAAAATCTATAGTGCTTAAACACTAAAACCTAAGGAAATTTCCATGATCACTGCAAACATTTTGCAACAGCTTGCCGAAACCCACGGAACACCGTTATTCGTGATAGATCATAACGAATTGCGAAGCAATTATGCGACTTTTAAGAAATATCTCCCGCGTGTCCAAGCCTATTTCGCGATCAAGGCAAACCCTGATCCGGCCATAGTAAAAACCCTGTTCGATGCCGGTGCCAGTTTTGATATATCGTCAATGCCGGAATTTAGAGTGGTCTATGAAAACATAAAAGCAATGCCGGATAAGGAACGCTATGAGTGGATACGGGAGCATGTTATCTATGCGAATCCGATCAAGGCAAACGAAACGCTAATGCAGCTTGACCGTTACCAGCCATTGCTGACCTTCGATAACCTTGATGAGCTTGCCAAAATCGGGCGATATGCGCCTAACTCAAGACTTGTGCTGCGCCTCAGAGTTTCCAACGCAGGTGCCATGGTGGAGCTGTCCTCAAAATTTGGTGCAGAACCTGATGAAGCTGTCGACCTGATTTTAGAGGCGGAAAAGGCAGGGCTTTCCGTCGAGGGGCTAAGTTTTCATGTCGGAAGCCAAACTACCAATTTTGAGAACTACGTGCAAGCCATCAATATTGCTGCGCTTATCTTTAAACAAGCGAGTGAGCGAGGCTATAATAAAATGAATTTACTGGATATTGGCGGCGGATTTCCGGCTCCCTACGACACTTCTGTAAAACCTTTCAGTGAATTGGCGAAAAGGATAAATTCTGAACTGGAAAGACTCTTTCCAGCCGACATAAAAATTATTGCCGAGCCGGGACGGTTTATTGTTGCGACAGCCGGAACCTCAGTCTCGACAATCATCGGCAAGGCAGTCCGGCACGGCAAGCTTTGTTATTACATCAATGACGGTGTCTACAGTACTTTTTCCGGTATAATTTTCGACCACTGCCAATATCACTTTGACGCTTTCAAAGCAGGGGCGACCCAGATTTGTACGGTATTTGGCCCTACCTGTGACGGACTGGATGTTATTTCCATGACCGAAGAACTCCCGGCCGACTTGGAACGCGACGATCTTCTATTCAGCAGAAACATCGGTGCTTATAGCGGAGCGACAGCCACTAATTTCAATGGCTTTGCACCCGCCAAGGTGGTTCACATCAACCGCTAAGACCTCGTAAATAAATAACTGTCAGTTTTTAGGGGTCTGTTAAATTTACCGCATGATCAAGAGCACTGTCATTGATAGTTTAGAGAGAAAGTTCAACTTCATGAGAGTGGAGTTGGACGAAAGAGCGCGTCGTTGTTGGGCAGCAAGCGAAGCTCTGAAGTTGAGGCATGGTGGAATTAAGTAAAGACTGGAACTATTCAATTAAGCCACGACAGCAAAAGTAAATAACTGACAGTTATTTATTTACAGCCACTAAGCTGTTTTATTCACCACGAAGACACGAAGGACACGAAGTTTTATTTTTTTAAATCCTTCAACTGTCGAAGCGAAGCACCGAAATGTGAATTAAAAAATTTACGCTGCGCTGTGCGTGCTTCATAGTGGACGAGATTAATTTTAACACGGCAAACCGGATATTATTTGGGATCGTGATATGATACTTTGCTGTTTGAGGTACACGTAGCGTACCCTACCTGGCTAATAAGTACTGTAAAAATAAGGAGATATTATGAAATCATTGAATATTCAAGTTGAAGACTCATTTTATGATGCTTTACTGGAAATGCTAAGAAATTTACCAAAAAATAAAATTCAAGTACAAGAAATTGATAGCGATAATCATCTGGAATTTGAACAAGCCATGAACTACACCTTGAAAAAAAACAAAGAATTATATAAGCGCTTGTCATGATACGGCTATTAACGCTTGAGCAAGTCCTGCTATTGCATAAGCGAATTATTGAGCAATCAGGTGGTTCAACAGGTATTCGAAATCAAGGTCTTTTAGAGTCAGCATTGGCACAGCCTTGCATGAGTTATGCAGGACAAGAGTTATATTCGTCATTAATAGAAAAAGTGACTGCATTAGGTTTTTCGTTAATTAATAATCATCCTTTTGTAGATGGTAATAAGCGCATTGGACATGCTGCAATTGAGGTGACTTTACTCATGAATGGCTACGAAATACAGGCCGATATTGATACGCAAGAAGCGGTTATCTTGGCAGTAGCTGCCAGTGAGATGAATAGAGAAAGTTTTTTAGAATGGCTGCAAGGCCATGTTGTGCAACGATAAAAAATAAGCTGTCAATAAATAGCCCGTATATAGAAGCGTCATACAGCAAATACAATTCATGGCGAGCCAAGCTATGGGATGCTCACAAAAAAGGCTACCCCATAGAGAAGTAGCCTTTTTATAAAATTGTAAATAGGGCCGTTACTCTTACTTGTCTTTTTTCTTGCGTGATTTTTTCTCTTCCCCTGATTGCGCTTTATCTTTCAACGACTTTACCTTGGCAGGTTTGCCAGGGGAGAGCGCAATCATGGGATTTGCTGCGGAAACCGTGACCGTAGCCGTCGACTTTGCCAGCTCTTTTTCAAGAGACCTTACGGTTCCGTCGAAGGAATTCTTGCTGTCAGGTTTGATTTCCTTTATTTCGGTTGGCAGGCCGATTTGGTCAAGAATTTTGATAAACGGTTCAGGATCAAGCTCTTCGATATTGACCATCTTCTTCACATCCCAGTCCCCACCGGCAATCAGCATGGCCGCTGCAATCGGCGGGACGCCTGCGGTGTAGCTGATTCCCTGTGACTCAACTTCTTCAAAACAGTGCTTGTGATCCGAGACCTGATAGATTAATATCTCGCGCTTTTTTCCTTCCATCCAACCTTTGACGAAAGTACCAATACAGGTATTGCCTGTATAACCGGGAGCAAGCGTCATGGGGTCAGGCAATAGCGCCTTGACCACTTTAAGCGGCACCACTTCCTGGCCGGTAGTTAGCGTAACGGGCAGATGTGAGAGAAAACCAAGAGTGCGGAGTACGGTGAATACGTTGATATAATGGTCACCAAAGCCCATCCAAAAGCGGATGCTTTCGGCATCAATGTTTTTTGACAGGGAGTGCAGTTCGTCATGACCGTTCAGATAAATGGGTTGCTTTCCGACCACCGGAAAATCATATTCCCGCTTTACTGAATGGGTAGGAAATTCCTGCCACTGCCTATCGATCCAGGTCCAAACCTTGACGAATTCCCGAAAATTGATCTCCGGGTCAAAATTGGTCGAAAAATACCGGCCGTGGCTACCTGCGTTGACATCCAATATGTCTATCGTATCAATTTTGTCAAAGTAACGCTTCACCGCAAGGGCGCAGTAAGCGTTGACCACACCCGGATCAAAACCGGCACCCAGGATTGCGGTTATCCCTTTTTCAGCGCAGAGGTCTTTGCGCTTCCATTCGTAATTGGCATACCAGGGCGGCTCTTCACAAACCTTGTCAGGATCTTCATGAATGGCGGTGTCGATATACGCCGCACCGGTCTCAATGCACGCTTCCAACACCGACATATTGATAAAAGCCGAGCCAAGGTTAATCACGATCCCCGTTTTGGTTTTTTTGATCAGCTTTACTATCGCCGGAATATCCAGCGCATCAAGTTGGGCTGAATACAGCTTCCCGGCCGGATTCTTGAGATGCCCTTTCCGGGTCACACTTTCGATGATTGCATCGCATTTGGCTTGCGTTCGTGAGGCGATGCAAATATCGCCCAGCACATCGTTGTTCATCGCCGCTTTATGTGCCGCAACATGCGCCACTCCGCCAGCGCCGATAATCATTACATTCTTTTTCATGATCTAAATCCCCCTTATGATAAATTATCCAAGTAATCTTTATAGTCAAAACTACGTATCAGTTCTACGGTGCCGCTCAGCCTTTTTACTACAATCGAAGGCATCGCCACCCCGTTAAACCAGTTTTTCTTTACCATGGTGTATCCCGCTGCATCTGCAAAGCGCACTTCGTCGCCAATCTTTAACGGCGCTGCAAGTTCGTAGCTGCCGAATAAATCACCTGCCAGACAGGTTCGGCCGGTAATCATAACCGGTTGGGTTCCGAGGGCAGGGAGTGAAATTTTAGGCTGTGTGTTATAAATCAGGTGATCCAGCATGTGCGCTTCGATAGAGGCATCAACGATAGCGATGTCGATTTCGTTATGGACGACATCCAGCACGGTGGTGACCAATTCAGCGCAGCCGGTGATAGCGGCCTCGCCCGGCTCAAGATAGACTTGCACACCGAACTTTTCTGCGAAATCCTTTAAAATTCGGCAAAACCTTTCCAGCGGATAGCCTTCTTTAGTAAAATAAATGCCGCCGCCAAAACTGACCCAGTGCATTTTTTTTAGTACAGTCGCGTACTTTATGGCGATTTGATCTATGGCAGCTGCGATGTTTTCGATATCGTCATTTTCGCAGTTGAAATGAAACATCAACCCGCTAATCAGGTCGGCCGCTGAGTGCAGTTCTGACTCGCTACAAACCCCCAGCCTTGAATATCGGCGTGCCGGGTCTGCCAGATCAAAGTGGGAATAGCTGATGCCCGGATTGACGCGAAGTCCGACTTTCAGATTGCGTACAGAGTGCTGGAACAGCCTAAGCTGAGAGAGGGAATTAAATATCACCTTGTCGGCAAATTGGGCGACCGCTTCAATTTCTTCAGCCGAATAAGCAACGCTATAGGCATGTACCTCCTTACCGAATTTTTCGTAGCCCAGCCTCGCCTCGAACAGAGAACTGCTGGTGGTGCCATCCATGTATTGACGCATCAAATCGAACACACACCACGTTGAAAAGCATTTGAGTGCCAGCACAGATTTTGCACCGGATTCTTCGCGTATGTGTTGAATGATTTCGAGATTCTTTAGTAGCCTGGACTCATCGATAAGATAATACGGCGTGCGCAATTGCGGCATCTTGGGTCTCGCAGAAAAGCGATAAATTTCATAAAGAATAAAGTCATTAATACTATTTGTCAATGCCTGTGAAATTCCCAATCGGGCATTGGTTGCAGGCAGTTGCACGTATCCTCATGCAGAAAACGGTCTTCTGAAGCAGGTTAACGTAACCAAAGCGTTGCCGGGTTATAGGGCGCTAACCAATCCCGCTTGATTCTCCGTTGTATTACGGGCCAAAGTATAATAAACTTTTTTAAAAACCACATTTACCTCTTGTTTTTATACCACTACCCCCTGTAATCAGCACATGCCTACCGCACCAGTAGATTTTCAATTTAGTGGTTTTATCAAGCACTTGATTCAGGAAGGTTTGCTCACTGAAAGTGAAGCCAAAATTCATAGTCAGGAAGCGCAAAAAAAAAATCTCCCGTTATTAAGTCACCTGGTTGAAAACAAGCTTGTTGATAGTAAAGTGGTTGCCACCAAAGCCTCGGTTGAATATGGAGTGCCTTTTTTTGATCTGGATGCCATTGATCTCCATAATCTGCCATTAGGTTTAATCAATGAAAAACTGATCCGTAAACACCGTGCGCTGCCTCTTTTTGTCCGGGGTAAAACATTATTTGTTGCGCTATCCGATCCAACCAATCTACTGGCGCTGGATGAAATAAAATTTCAATGTCGACTGCATCCGGAAACCATTCTGGTTGAAGAAAACAAGCTGATCAAAGCCATTGAAGCGTCACTGGAAGCCGTTGATACGTCCATGACCGATCTTCTTGATGAAGACCTTGAGCATCTTGATATTACCGGTGGTGATGAAGAAGTTTCCAAAGGCGATATCGATACTGATATTGATGACGCGCCGATTGTTAGATTTGTAAATAAAATTCTGTTGGATGCGATAAAAAAAGGGGCTTCCGATATACACATGGAACCTTATGAAAAAAACTTTCGTATTCGTTTCAGGGCGGACGGCATCCTGTCTCAGGTAGCCAGTCCCCCGGCCAACATCGCCAGCAGAATAATATCCCGGGTTAAGGTGATGGCAAAAATGGATATTGCCGAGCGTCGGGTACCGCAGGATGGCCGGATAAAAATGAAACTGTCCAAGCACCATGCGATTGATTTTCGTGTCAATACCTGCCCCACCTTATTCGGTGAAAAGGTGGTTCTGCGTATTTTGGATCCTACCAGTGCCCAGATTGGTATCGAAAAACTGGGCTTTGAACCCGAACAAGAACAGCTTTTTTTGCACGCCATTAACAAACCTTACGGCATGGTTTTGGTCACCGGCCCCACGGGTAGCGGTAAAACGGTGACGCTGTACACCGGTTTAAACTTGCTTAATAGTATCGAACGCAATATTTGCACAGCTGAAGATCCGGTTGAAATTACCGTCGAAGGTATCAATCAGGTTAACATGAACGTTAAGGCGGGCTTGACGTTTGCCGGTGCCTTACGGGCTTTCTTGCGTCAAGATCCCGACATTATTATGGTGGGCGAGATTCGGGATTTGGAAACTGCCGACATTGCCGTTAAAGCCGCACAGACCGGTCACTTGGTGTTATCAACGCTACACACCAACGATGCCCCGCAAACGTTAAACCGGCTCATGCAAATGGGTATTCAGCCATTTAACATCGTCTCGGCCGTTATTTTGATTATGGCGCAACGTCTGGCGCGGCGCTTATGTGAGTACTGTAAAATCCCGGCTGATTTTCCTGATCACATCTTTATTTCCGCCGGTTTTACCGAAGAGGAATTAAAAACGCTTAAGGTATTTAGACCCGTCGGTTGTGAGCACTGTACCGCTGGTTATAAAGGTCGGGTCGGTATTTATCAGGTAATGACGCTGAGTGAAAATATGCGTGCGCTTATTCTGGAAGGGGGTAATGCCATGCAGTTGGCTGAACTGGCCAAGTCCGAAGGCATTAATGACTTACGCGCTTCGGGCTTGAATAAAGTGCGACTGGGCATCACCAGTCTTGAAGAAATTGATCGGGTAACCAAGGAGTAACCATGGCAGACCAAAATGAACCACTTGATTTTATCTGGGAAGGCATTGGTAAAGACAGAAAAAAAACCAAAGGGCTTATCACCGCTAAAAATGAACTGCTGGCAAAAACCGAGCTAAGGCGACAAGGTTATCGCGTCACTAAAATCAAGAAAAAACCCAAGTCGCTGTTTAGTCCCCGGTTAAAAGCCATCACCCCCGCCGATATAGCTATTTTCGCCAGGCAATTAGCCACCATGCTGGGTGCCGGCATACCGCTGGTACAATCCTTTGATATTGTCGGCAAAGGCCATGAGAACCCTAGTATGCAAGATATGCTCTTGAGCGTAAAAGCGGATATTGAAGGCGGTGACACCTTGGCGGAGGCACTGAAAAAAAAGCCCCTGTATTTTGATGAATTATTTTGTAATCTCGTGGACGCAGGCGAGCAAGCCGGGGTATTGGAAACCTTGCTGGATAAGATTGCGACTTATAAAGAAAAAACCGAATCCATGAAGAAAAAAATCAAAAAGGCGTTGGGTTACCCGATTGCCGTGATTGTGGTCGCTTTTATTGTCACCGCTATTCTGTTGTTGTTTGTCGTGCCGGTGTTTGAAGATATGTTTAAGAGCTTTGGTGCCGATTTACCGGCGTTTACCCGCATGGTGGTCACTATGTCCCAATGGATGAAAGAATGGTGGTGGGTTGTCATTGGCGTCGTTATTATTGTTATTTATGTGTTTAGCTATTTCAAAAAACGTTCGCGACCGTTTAATCATTTTCTGGATAAAACCTTACTAAAAATACCGGTAGTGGGTATGATTATCAACAAATCAGCGATTGCCCGTTTTGCCCGAACCTTATCCACGATGTCTGCGGCAGGCGTGCCGTTGGTCGATGCGTTACAGTCGGTAGCCGGAGCTTGTGGCAACATCATTTACGCCGAAGCCGTTTTAAAAATGCGAGAAGAAGTGGCCACCGGTCAACGTTTGCAGGTTGCCATGCTGCAAACCAATCTATTTCCGCACATGGTGCAACAGATGGTCGCTATCGGTGAAGAGTCCGGTTCAATGGATTCAATGCTTGCTAAAGTGGCTGATTTTTTCGAAGAAGAAGTTGATAACCTGGTCGATAATTTAAGCAGCTTGATGGAGCCGATTATTATGGTTATTTTAGGTATTTTAATTGGCGGCCTGGTCGTCGCCATGTATTTGCCTATTTTTAAAATGGGCGCGGCAGTTGGTTGAACCTTGAAAAAACTCTGAAGAAAGGGCTGGAGCGTTGCCAAGCTAAAAGCTTGCCAATAATGACTTTAATGGTTAAAGTCAATAAACTGATAACAAGGAGGTGCATAAATGACATCAATTTCTCAGCCCAACATTCCCATCAAAACCTATCGCTTTTACTTTGCGACCGATAGTGCCGTTCGATTACCCGGCTTTGCCGGTTCTGCCTGGCGAGGTGCTTTTGGTCATGCGTTAAAAAAGACCGTCTGCATCGTGCGTAACACGCCTTGTAACCAGTGTATGCTGAAAAATGCCTGTGTTTATAGCACTGTGTTTGAAACGCCACCGCCCGCCAATGCCGAAAAAATGCGTAAATACACCGCTGCGCCGCATCCGTTTGTATTGCAATTTCCGCTAACGGCATCAGCCGTTGGTACTTTGTATACTTTGGATATGATTTTGTTTGGTCATGGACAACGCCACTTTCCCTACATTATTCATGCCCTGAAAACAGCCGGACAAGACGGCATCGGCGGCCATCAACAAATTTTTAATTTGCAAAAAATCGATGACATTAATCGACAGGGCTTAGGTGAAACCATCTACCAAAAGGGTGAGCTTCTGCCTCAGAAACCCGCCGAATTAATGCTTATCCCCGCCATACCCGATCAAATTAAAATTACTTTTCATACCCCGCTCCGCATCAAACAAGACAGCAAAAATCTCACCGCACGGGACTTTAACTTCGGTTCTTTTTTTGGTACGTTGCTTAGACGCATTTCCATGATCAGTTATTTCCATACCGATACGCCACTGGAAACCGATTTCGCCGCACTGACAGCCAAAGCTCGCACCGTGCAGTTTGCAGCACAACAACTCAAATGGTATGACTGGACACGCTACTCCTCCCGGCAACAAACCGAAATGAACATGGGTGGCCTGATTGGCAGCGTAGATCTGGATATGCAAGGCCTTGAAGACTTTTGGCCTTACCTCTGGTTAGGGCAATGGACGCATGTTGGCAAAGGCACCAGCATGGGCATGGGCGCTTATACCCTTGAGCTGACAAGCTTGTCAAATGCCTAAAATCATCCAAAAAAACCTAAACTCACAAAGTCCCGGGAGCGGATATGGTGGGAGCCGGATATGTGGGAGTGGGCATGGTGGGAGAGGACGATGTGGGAGCGACGCCTACGTCGCGATTAACGCAAATCGCAAGTCGCGACGTAGGCGTCGCTCCCACATCGTCGCTCCCACATTTTCGCTCCCACATAACCCTTACGGCACTAACTGATATTATCAGCATGAATCAAAAATCAATTTTATTGGCTGTCACCGGTCTCACGCCACAAGTAGTTACTGAAACCTTATATGCACTGCATCAACAAGGCCAGACTTTGCCTTCGCAAATTCATATACTCACTACCGCAGAAGGCTATCAACGGGCACGGTTAACCCTGATAAATGACGGTTGGTTGGCCCGGTTTTACACGGATTATCAACTGCCGAAACCGGATTTTACAGAGCAGCATATTCATATTTTGCAACAAGCCAATGGCGAACCTTTGGTGGATATTCGCACGCAAGCTGATAACCAAGCCATGGCGGATGGCATTACCGAATGGATAAGAAACTTTACCGCCGATCCGGAAATGGCACTGCATGTTTCCATCGCCGGAGGCCGTAAAACCATGGGCTTTTATGCCGGTTACGCACTGTCATTATACGGTCGCTCGCAAGACCGCCTCAGCCATGTGCTGGTATCGGCTGACTATGAATCGCATCCCCAGTTTTACTATCCCACACCTTATACGCAAGTCATCTATGGCAATGATCCGACCCGCAAACCGCTGGATACCCAAAATGCCGAAGTCATGATTGCCGATATTGCTTTTGTGCGCCTGCGTCACGGCTTGGATGCCGCTTTGTTGCAAGGCAAAAGCAGCTTTAGTCAATCAGTCGCCAAAGCCCAGCAAGCGTTGGGGCCAGCCCGGTTAAGCATTGATTTAAAACAACGCTACCTCAACGCCCATGATACCCTTATCAAACTGATACCGGCTGATCTCGCTTTTTACAGTTGGCTACTCAAGCGCCAACTGGCAGAACAACCGCTACCGACTTGTCCCAACGAGGGCGCACCGGAACATAACTATGCGGAAGAGTACCTGCAAGAATACAAGTTAATCAATGGCGAACTGGGCGGCGCCGACCGCACACTCCAGGCTTTGCAACAAGGCATGAGCAAAAGTTTTTTTGAACAGCGTAAATCACGCATCAACAAAACCCTGCACCACACCTTGGCACACGCCGCAATGGCTTATTTGATCAGTGCGGTGGGCAATCGCCCCAATACCCGCTATCAAATTTTGCTCAATGCGGATCAGATTCAATACCAATAGGAAAATAAAGGATGACCATCAAGCCATTGCTCGAACAGTCCAGTCGCATCGCGTTAGCGGCCTTTTTGCATGATCTGGGGAAATTTGCTGAACGGGCAAAAATTCCGGTTAATCAAGAAACCCTGGATGCCAACAAACAACTCTATTGCCCGCATCGAAAAAAATATACCGATGACAGAGGCTGGTTCAGTCATGTACATGCTGCCTATACCGGCTTGGCAATGGACTTGATTGAAGACGCTATGCCCGAATTGACCGGTGCGGATTTTGCCCCTTTCGGTTCCTGGAAAACCAAAGATGTTGATGATTCTTTTATCAATGCAGCGGCTAAACATCATAAACCTGAAAGTTTTCTGCAATGGATTATCGCCACAGCGGATCGCGTGGCTTCGGGTTTTGATCGTGAAGAGTTTGACGAATACAATCATGGTGAAGATGTAACGAAAACCGGAAAAAATCATTACACGGCACGGCAGTTACCTCTATTCGAGCAAATACGCCTTGATAGTAAAACCGAGCAAAAATACGCTTACCGTTACCCGCTAAAACCGCTGTCACCCAACAGCATCTTTCCCGTCAAAGCTCTGGAATGCGAAGGTAACGACGATAAAGCCGCGCAAAAAGAATATAACGATTTATGGCAAGGCTTTATCAAAGACTTAAAGCTGCTGCCAAAGTCACACCGTAATAATTGGTCGTTATGGCTTGATCATTTTGAAACTTTATGGGGCGTTTATACGCAAGCCATACCCTCGGCGACTGCGTTTAATATCAGGCCGGATGTGTCGTTATATGATCATTCCCGAGTTGCAGCAGCCTTGGCAACGGCTTTGTGGCGTTATCATTATGAACTCGGCAGAACTAACGATGAAGCGGCCAAAGACCTTAAAGATCAGCAAGAAAGCTGGACAGAGGACAAGTTTTTACTGATTCAAGGTGACTTTTTCGGTATTCAGGATTTCATCTTTGCCAGCGGTGGCGAAACCAATAAACGTGCGGCTAAATTACTGCGCGGACGCTCATTTTATGTATCACTGCTCAGCGAATGTGCCGCCTTAAAAGTGCTGGATGTTTTGGATTTACCCTCGACCAGTCAAGTGATCAATGCTGCCGGTAAATTTATGATTGTTGCCCCCAATACGGTAGCCACTATCGAAAAATTGCAACAGGTACAACAGGAGCTGGATAGCTGGTTTTTAAAACATAGCTGGGGACAGGCGGGTGTGGGTCTGGCCTGGACAGAAGCATCGTGCAATGATTTTCGTCGTTTTAATCGCGACGTGGGCGTCGCTCCCACAGAGGTAGGAGCGACGCCTACGTCGCGACTAAAACCAACCAGCCCCTATCAACAGCTCATCAAAAAACTCTTTGAACAACTGGACATTATTAAAAACCAACGCTTAAATCTGTGCGGCGATTCTTTGGCACCCATCATCTTCAATGATTTTCTCGACAGTTTCGATAACGACAAAGGCGTTTGTAAAATCGATGGTCGTTCACCTGCCAAAATATTGCTCGATAATGAGATTTGGATAAGTGAGCTTGCCAATGACCAGATAAATACAGGAACTTGGCTGGCAAAAGCAGAGCGTGAACGCATCCTGATCACCCGCAAATCGCTGGGTATGGATACGGCTTTAAAAATAGCCATTTTTGATTACCACATCAGCTTTGCCAAGTCAGAAGAAGATCAAGGCAAATTCGGCGAACAAGCCAAAAACGGCAATTTACTCAGAGCTTGGGATTTTTCCTTGCCCAAATCAGCAGATCAAGCCCTATGGAACGGTTATGCCCGTCGCACTATCAACGCTTATGTTCCTTTATTTGATGACAAATCCCAAGCCGAAGCAGCTTTAGGTAAATATAAAGGTGAAGAAAAACTGGACTTAGATGAGCCGAAAACCTTTAACCATATCGCTTGCGAAGACCAAACCTTACAGGATAATCATCAATGGCTAGGCATTAGCGCCTTATCGACCTTAAAAGGTGATGTCGATAATCTGGGCATGATATTTCAAAACGGCTTGAGTGATGATGTCAGCTTTAGTAAAACAGCGGCGCTGTCCCGGCAAATTAACGCTTTTTTTACTGTCTATCTGCCTTGGCTCTGTAAAACAGAATACCCAAACACTTATACCGTGTTTGCCGGTGGTGATGATTTCTTTTTGGTAGGCCCGTGGCTGTCACAAATTAAATTAGCCGGAAAAATGCGACAAGCTTTTCAAACCTATGTCGCAGGCAATTCAGAGCTACACTTTTCCGCAGGCATCAGCACCACCAAGCCCGGTTTACCCATTGGCCAGTTGGGTGAAATGGCGGAAACTGCGCTGGAACAAGCCAAAGCGCATAATCCACCAGTAATGACTGTAGGAGCAATAACTGTCGGAGCGACAACTGTGGGAGCGACGCCCACGTCGCGACTAACGCGCTTACCCAAAAACGCCATAACCTGCTTTAACCAACCCATGTTTTGGGATGAATTCACCGCCTTGGAAACCCGTCGAAATCGTTTACAACAACTCCATCAGGAAATGAGTTTAAGCACCGGTTACGTCTATGGTTTGTTAACCTTGATCAACATGGCAGAAAAAGTTAATGAAAAACCTGAAAACGCCATCTGGCACAGCTATTTTGCTTATCGCACCGTGCGCATGTTGGAGCGTAACAAGCAACTTGACAAAGATCAGCGTAAACGGTGGCAAACAGAACTTGCCGAAGAAATTGCCAATGCCGGTATTATAAGGCACGGTGGCAATTATCGGGTGGCGCTGTTTTGTCATTTATACCAGCAGCGCTAGTCGCGACGTGGGCGTCGCTCCCACCTTAGGAGCGACACCCACCGTGGGAGCGACGCCTACGTCGCGACTAACAATTTAAAAATAAACAACTTATAAAACAGGAGATCAATATGGACTTTACACTCAGCAAGACCGACGAAAAGCTTAACCCGGAATTGTTCAACAGCATTGCTAAAGAGGCCGCTACAGAAGTTGCAGGCGGGGGCGACAGAGTCAATAAATCGACTCAGCTCAGAAAATTCTATGACGAAATAGTGCTATGGGATAACAAGGTGTTGATGCGCCCGGAAAAATTCGATGAATATCTGCCCTTTATTCGCATGCTCAACGCCAAAGTCGCTTATGCAGAAGGCCGTAAACTGGTTGATTTTCGTTTTGTCAGCTTGCTTAATAATGGCTTGAAACAAGTTATCAACCCAGAAACATTACATACTTTCAAATTGTTCATGGAAGCTTTCATGGGCTTTTACAAACAAGTAAGAGACAAAGACTAAAGGATACTTAAACCATGCAACTTACCAACATTCAAAAACTCACCGGCCAAATTGAATTACTCAGCGGCTTGCATATCGGCAGTGGCAATACCGAAATTCATATTGGCGGTACCGATAACCCGGTAATCACCAACCCGATTACCCAACAGCCTTATATTCCCGGTTCCAGCATTAAAGGCAAAATGCGTAGTTTGCTGGAGTGGCAACTGGGCGTCGTCGGTCAAACAGAGGGTCAACCTTTAAGCTTTAAGCATCTAAAAAAATTGGATAGCAAAATACTGGATAAAGCCAAAGCCTTAATCAAGCTGTTTGGAGGTGCGCCCGATGGTGATATTGCTCAAGAGTTACTCGCCGAAATCGGCCCCAGTCGCTTGGCTTTTTGGGATTGTTCGCTAGATCCGGAATGGGTCAAAAAAATGGACGAGAAAAATCTGCTGCTCACCGAAGTCAAAATGGAAAATACCATCGACCGTATCAAAGGTACAGCCGAGCATCCACGCAACACCGAACGTGTTCCAGCCACCGCCAAATTTGACTTTAACCTGACCATCCGCGTTCACGACCATGAAGACCTGACCGACACCCTACTGGTAGGGCTTAAATTATTGGAATACACCGGCTTGGGTGGTTCAGGTTCACGCGGTTATGGCAAAATTGCCTTCCGTGACCTAAAACTGGATGGACAGGATTTTCAGGTCAAACTTGATCAACTCAAATTAGAAGAGGCAGTCTAATGCAACCGATACGTCAAATTTATTATGATGCACCCAGTACCATCAGCATTCCCGAAGAACTTCAACATCACGCTGTTGAAGTCATTATCTGGCCGCTGGATAATGCAGAGGCCAAAAAAGAAACCGATGCCAACGGCTGGCCGATTGGTTTTTTTGAACGGACTTTCGGTTCTATCCCCGACTTGCCGGAACGCGAGTGGCAAGGCGATTATGAAGAACGGGAGCCTTTGGAATGAATTATTTGCTGGATACGAATGTTTGCATCCGCTATCTGCAAGGACGTTTGCCCTGCATTCGTGATGCCATTCATATAAGGTCACCCGAACAAATGTTTATCTGTGCAATTGTCAGAGCGGAACTGTTTTTTGGCGCGATGAAGAGTAATTATCCCGCCGAGACATTAGCAATACAGCGGCAGTTTATAGATCAATTTCCTACGTTACCTTTTGATGATAAAGCGGCACTGCTCTTTGGTAAAATCCGCGCCGATCTGCAACGCCAAGGCCAACCCATCGGCCCTTATGATTTGCAAATAGCCGCCATTGCCCTGGCAAATGACTTAACGTTGGTCACCCACAATACGCGTGAGTTTAGTCGTGTCAACGGTTTACGACTTGCCGACTGGGAGGTTTAAATGCAGGCCTATCAAATTACTTTAAGCCTGCAATCTGCTTTCGCCACACCGTTAAAAGGCGATACACTGTTCGGACAGCTTTGTTGGGCGATTCGTAATCGTTTGGGCGAAGCAGCCTTGAATCAATGCCTGGAAGGTTACACCAACAACCAACCCTTTGCCGTCGTTTCTGATGCATTTCCGGACGGTTATCTGCCACTGCCGAAATTGCCGAGTTGCTTTTATCAGCTTCCGGAAGGCGAAGATCGCAAAGCAGTAAAAAAACTTGCCTGGTTGCCAAAAACCAAACTACAAAAGCCGCTTAAAGAATGGCTGGGCCATGCCGTCAATGCCAAAACCATTGCCAGTGTCAGCAACACCTGTACCAGCGACGCCGGTGGGAGCGACACCGGTGGGAGCGACGCCGGTGGGAGCGACACCGGTGGGAGCGATGCCGGTGGGAGCGACGCCGGTGGGAGCGACGCCCACGTCGCGACTAAAGCAGCGACTAAAACAGCAACCAACCACACCACCAGCCTTAGCGAAAAACACCCGCAACCGCACAACACTATTAATCGCCAAACCAACACCACCGGCGAAGGCGGGTTTGCGCCTTACAGTATTGAACAGGAGTGGTTTGTTCCCGGTTTGCGCTGGACGTTATACCTGTTGCTGGATACTGCAAGGTTAAGCGTCGAAGACTGCTGGCAATGCCTCGCTGACATCGGTGCTTTTGGTTTTGGCAAAGATGCCAGCATTGGCATGGGCAAATTCCAAATTGATGCTTTTCAGGAACAGCCTTTACCGGCACAAGACGATGCCAATGCCTGTTTAACGCTCGCGCCCTGTGCGCCGCAAGGCTTGGGCTTTGATAGTCAGCACAGCTATTATCAACTGTTTACCCGCTTTGGCCGGCATGGTGATATTGCGGTTCATCAAGAAGGCAAGCCGTTTAAAAATCCAGTGTTATTGGCACAAACTGCCGCCGTCTTTAGTACCCCACCGCCCACGTCCGGTTTTATCGGTCAAGGCATTGGTGGCAAGGGTGACTTGTCTAAAACCCTGGCAGCCACAGTACATCAAGGCTATGCGCCAGTGATTGCAGTATGTTTGTCCAAAGTATCAGGTGGGAGCGATGCCTACGTCGCGACTGACGGATCAGTTTGCTCTAGCCGCGACGTAGGCGTCGCTCCCACAGGCACGCCAAAGCTTCCGCGCCAGCAAATGCCCAATGAATCAACACAAACAGGCACAATATGACCCATTTTTTAAATCACTATACGCTAAAGTACACCCCACTTTCACCCGTACATATCGGTGCCGATGAAAGCTATGAGCCCGGTAATTATGTGATTGACGACGAGGCGGGCGCTTTATACAGCTTTGATAGCGGCGCAGCACTGGCGGGTTTAAGTGACAGCGACAGACAGCAATTATTAGCGATAGTCAATAGTAAGCCGGATGACACGATGTTGACCAAGGTACAGGCATTTTTCCATAATCATCGGGAAAAATTACTGGCCTACGCCATGCCGCCTGTCCCTATTGCCAGTGGCGTTAAAATATTGTATGAAAAACGCATAGGCAAGACTGCCCAGCAAGAAGGCTATGGTAGACGTGTCATTAACAAGCTGGAAATTGAGCGCACTTTTTACAATCCGGTTGATGGTAAACCATTGTTACCGGGCAGTAGCATCAAAGGGGCTATTCGGACAGCTTTGTTGGATGGCATTAATAATAAAAAGTCCTTACATCGTAACGAGCGCAACCAACAACTCCAGACGGGTTTGTTTGAGGGCAGCTTTCATACTGATCCCATGCGTCTTGTCTCTATCGCTGATGCGAGCTGGCAGGGGAGTTCGGATAAACCGGCTTGCCAAGTGCAATTTGCCGTCAACCGCAAGCGTAAGCCGGTTTTTAAAGACGGTAATTTAGTTAAATCACAAGCCGAAGCCAGCAATCTTTATCAACTGCTGGAATGTGTGGCACCCTGTCATTACCAAAGTTTTACGGGCAGTTTAACGTTGCTTAATACCCAATCAGTTGGGCAAAATAATTCCAAGCTGCCCAAACAAAAGTTTCACTGGACGGCAAAAGATATTGCCAAAGCCTGTAATGATTTTTATGTGGGGCTATTCTGGCAAGAATTTAATGCCATTAAAGAGCGCGGCTACTTAAAAACCGCTTGGCTAGATCAAATGGAACAGTTGTTGGACAATGGCTTATCCAAGCGTTTACATGACGGCGATGCATTTTTACTGCGCGTGGGCAGGCACAGTGGTGCCGAAGCGTTAACGCTTAACGGCGTGCGTAGCATTATGATTAAAGGGCAAGGGCGAGATAAAACTTGGGAAAGCCAACCTAAAACCTGGTGGCTGGCCGCTGATGATATTAGCAACAAACAGGACATGTTACCGTTTGGCTGGGTATTGGTAGAAATCAATCCCCAAGAACCGGACAGCCCGCTTCAACACTGGCTGGAAAATGGTAACAATGCGTTAACCTTGTGGATGCAACAGCAGTTAGCCAAGCAAAATGCGCTAAAACAAAAAGCCCAATTGCACCAACAGCAAGCACTGGAAAAAAAACAACAAGAAGAGCAAGAGGCAGAAGAACTGCGCCTACAGCAAGCCGCAGACCAACAACGCTTGGCTAATCTTAGCCCCCTTGACCAGGAAATCGAAAGCTTCCTTAAACCCATTCAAGCAGCGGAACACGATACCCGTTTATTGGCAGAGCTGGAAAAAGGTCGTTGGCAAGATGCCGATGCCGACGTTGTTGCCCAAAAAATTAAAGCCTTAATGGAACAAGCCGGTAAATGGATGCCTGACTTTGCCGGAGACAATAAGCAAAAAAAGAAATTGAAAGACCGTAGCCAAAAAGTGTTGTCTTATCTAAACAACCAACCATGACCGTCTATTTTATCACTCGTCACCCCGGTGCCATTGCCTGGGCGACACAGCAAGACATTAAGGTTGACCTTCAAATCACTCATCTGGATATTAACAACATCCAGCCGGGTGACACGGTCATTGGCAGTTTGCCGGTTAATCTGGCGGCTGAAATTTGTCAGCGCGGTGCCGCTTATGTTCACTTGGTGTTAAACGTGCCGGAATACTGGCGCGGCAAAGAATTAACAGCAGAACAGATGATTGAATGCGGTGCTTGTCTGGAAGGTTACGCGTTGAAAAAGCTTGATGGCGTATAATCCAAGCTTTCCGTGGGAGCGACGCCCACGTCGCGACTGGCACAAGGACAGTCTCTAGTCTCTAGTCGCGACGTAGGCGTCGCTCCCACAACAACAACAACACAACAACGATTAACGAGACCTTACGATGACCAAAATCCTGATCTGCACTGTTGGCGGTAGCCATCAACCGATAGTGAGCGCGATTAAAGAACTGCATCCTGATTACGTCATTTTTATATGTACCGGTAAAGATCCTGCGACCAATCAATCCGGTTCCAGCATCCAAATAACCGGCACCGGCAATTGTATCAAAGCGCAGTTTAGCGACGAAAAGCCTAATCTGCCCAACTTACCCGTGCAAAGCGGTTTAAACGCGGATCAGTTTGAAGTCTGTTTGACCCTATCTGATGATCTGGATCAAATTTATCTCGATTGCAGCAAAGCCATTGAGGCGGCCATTGAGCGTTTTCCAAACGCCAACATCATTGCCGATTACACCGGCGGCACCAAATCCATGAGTGCCGGTCTGGTGATGGCAGCACTTGAGTTTCCAAGCGTCGAATTGCAACTGGTCAGTGGCGGTCGTAGTGATTTAATCAAGGTACGTAACGGCTCACAATATGCCATGCCCGCCAATAGTGAAAAGATTCGCTTTGAACGCCTGATAGCACCCTATCGGCAAGCGTGGACGCGTTACGCCTACAGCGAAGCCGAAGCGGGCTTAAGTCAAATTAGCGCACCACGAAATAGCCAATTGCGTGGCCAATTTAGCAAGTTTAGAGATTTAAGTCGCGCTTTTGCAGAATGGGATAATTTTAATCATTTGGAGGCTTATGCAATCATTCAGCAATACGCCTCAAGTTTACCGCCAGAAGTCAATCAAAGCATTGCCAGGCTTAACAACAATACGGTCAAGCGTGAACCGGCGCAACTCTATGATTTATATCTCAACGCCCTGCGCCGTGCAGACCAAGGTCGTTATGACGATGCCATTGCCCGCGTTTACCGTTTAATCGAATGGACGGCGCAATGGCTGTTAAAAACTCACTGCAACATGGACACCTCCAACATTAATGAAGCCGATATACCTAAAGGCATGAAGCTGACTCAGCACAAAGAGGGCCAATGGCAAGCCGGGCTTTACGATGCCTGGCAGTTAGTCAAACATAAAACCTCGGGCGAAGCGGCCCGTTTTATCCAAGCCGAAGAAAACTGCTTGCTTAACCATATCAAAATCCGCAATCAATCCATATTGGCGCATGGCTTTACGCCGATAAAAGCCGGCGATTGGCAGCCGCTTCAACAGTGGCTGGAACAGCAATTTATCCCCATGCTATTGGCTGAAACCGCCAAAGCGGGCATCAAAGAGCTGCCGGCACAATTGCCTTTATGTTGGACTTGAGATGATTAGTGGATTTGAGAGGCGTGTTAGTCGCGACGTGGGCGTCGCTCCTACGTTATCAGTGGGAGCGACGCCCACGTCGCGACTAAAAAAACACAAAAAACTCAACCCGCACAGCAAAGACTTGCGTAAAGGCCGCCATTCAGAACCCAATCAGATTTATCACATTACCACGATCACAGAAGACAGAAGCCCTGTTTTTAAAAACTTTCGTATGGCAAGAAACCTGATTCTTTTATTAAAAAATGAACAACAACTCGGCCGAGCAAACACTCTGGCTTTCGTCGTTATGCCCGATCATTTGCATTGGCTCATGCAATTAACCGGCAAAGCAGACTTATCCAAGATAATCCAGAGTGTTAAAACCTTGTCTGCCAAACAGTTCGGTCAACCCTTTTGGGCTGCCGGTTTTTACGATCACGCGATACGCAAAGAAGAAGACCTGCAGGCTATAGCCCGCTATATCGTCGCCAATCCACTTCGAGCTGGCTTGGTAAAACGCATAGGTGATTATCCGCATTGGGATGCGCAATGGCTGCAATAGCCTTTGTTGGACAATTTTTATGTAGGAGCGATTTTTATGTGGGAGCGACGCCCACGTCGCGACTAACATGCAAACTTTAACTGAAACATTACTTTATGTGGGAGCGACGCCCACGTCGCGACTAACAACACAAATTTTAACTGAAACATTAATTTATGTGGGAGCGACGCCCACGTCGCGACTAACAACACAAATCTTAACTGAAACATTAATTTATGTGGGAGCGACGCCTACGTCGCGACTAACAACACAAATCTTAACTGAAACATTACTTTTAGTCGCGACGTAGGCGTCGCTCCCACAAATGCTCCCACAAATGCACCCACAAATGCTCCCACCTATCTGGAAACACTATGACCATCACCACCCATCTGATTTTGGTATCTGCCCAGCCGATACCCAACCTGACGCCCATTTTTGACGACACCCTGCGTCCCAAAAAAGTGGTTATGCTGGTCAGTGCCAACATGCTGGAACGCAGTAATGCTTTGGAGAATATCTTTAAACCGCGAGGCATTAGCGTTGAGCGTTTTTTAATAAAAGATCCCTGGGATGCCGACCGCATCAGGGAGCAAGTGGAAGACTTGTTGCTAACCCAGTATCCGGAGGGCGGCATTGCCCTTAACGCCACCGGTGGCACCAAACTGATGAGTATTGCCGCATACCAAGCCTTTAGTAGTTGCCAGCTTCCGGTGTTTTATGTCCACCCGGAACACGACCGGCTGATTTGGCTCGCGCCCAAACAACCGGATGTGGACTTGTCCGACCGCTTAAAGCTTGAAGACTACCTGATGGCCTATGGCAGTCCGGTCGATACGCTGGATCGTACCGGTGTTAAAGAACCCCTTCGTCAATTAACGCAACAGCTTTTAACAGATTACGACCGCTATGCGGGCGAGTTGGGCACGCTTAATTATCTGGCGCTTAAAGCTGACAATCCTCAGTTAACCACCGAAATTGAAGCCGGCCCACAAAGCAAGCCTCTGCTATGGGAATTGCTGGAACGGTTTGAGGCAGCCGGACTTTGCAACATTAAAGGTCACAGTCTGTGCTTTGTTGATGAAAACGCCCGCTTTACCACCAACGGCGGTTGGCTGGAAATGCACACCTATGCGCTGTGTCTTAACCTTAAAAAAATCGTGGGCATCCAAGATGTTGCCTGTAACATTAATCTCAAACGACAAGCCGCCGGGCGTGCAGTGGTTAAAAACGAAATCGATATCGGTCTTATTAAAGCCAACCGTCTGCACCTGATTGAATGCAAAACCCAACGATTTAAAGAAGACAAAGATGCCGATGTGCTGTATAAATTGGATAGCCTGCGCGACTTAATGGGCGGTCTGCAAGGACGCGCCCTGTTGGTGAGTTTTAATCACTTGGACAAGTCCAGTCGGGCAAGAGCCAAAGAGCTTAATATTGAACTTTGCTGCGGAACCGAGCTTAAAAATTTGCAACAGCACTTACAACGTTGGTTAACCAATGAGAGATAACTTTTTAAAAATGAAAAACCTTGTCAACCACCCCGCTAACCTATTGAAAGAAAAAGGAGAAAGGATGTCGAGAAATTCAAACCAGAGACCTTATTAAGAAGGGATTAAGACCCGTGACCGTTTCCAGTGTTAAAGGTAATGATATTCAAACCAGAGACCTTATTAAGAAGGGATTAAGACAACCACTTGATTTACTAATGAGGTCATTACTGGGTTATTCAAACCAGAGACCTTATTAAGAAGGGATTAAGACTCATTGGTTATCCTGTTTAGATGAGGGTTAAGATTCAAACCAGAGACCTTATTAAGAAGGGATTAAGACCTATTGGTTGTGTAAGGTAAGCAGGGTTAAAATATTCAAACCAGAGACCTTATTAAGAAGGGATTAAGACTAAAGCAGAATGGACAGTACGGTATTCATAGTCAATTCAAACCAGAGACCTTATTAAGAAGGGATTAAGACTTATCAACCCCGTCGATAGTGACATCTTCCTGATATTCAAACCAGAGACCTTATTAAGAAGGGATTAAGACCGTCACTTGCCCGTCTAACACCGCTCCCGTCTCTATTCAAACCAGAGACCTTATTAAGAAGGGATTAAGACTTAGCCAAAGCTGGCAATACGCATTCAGTTGTTCATTCAAACCAGAGACCTTATTAAGAAGGGATTAAGACCTTTAAATTCATCACTGTCAGCTGGTTTTATATTCAAACCAGAGACCTTATTAAGAAGGGATTAAGACATTCAGCTTGTTACGGAATCTTTCTACTCGTCTCAATTCAAACCAGAGACCTTATTAAGAAGGGATTAAGACGTAAAGTGTGAGCACTTTGTCAGATTGCATAGTACATTCAAACCAGAGACCTTATTAAGAAGGGATTAAGACAGGTGGCTATTGGCGTTCCATCGTCATTGAAATTCAAACCAGAGACCTTATTAAGAAGGGATTAAGACAAGGATTTTAAATCAATTAAAGCTTTACGTTGACATTCAAACCAGAGACCTTATTAAGAAGGGATTAAGACACCAACTGCCGGTCATCCAGTCTGGTTTTTATTTCATTCAAACCAGAGACCTTATTAAGAAGGGATTAAGACTTTGCCGTCTTTATCTAATGAATACCCAAAGTCTATTCAAACCAGAGACCTTATTAAGAAGGGATTAAGACTTGCCGTCTTTATCTAATGAATACCCTAAGTCTATTCAAACCAGAGACCTTATTAAGAAGGGATTAAGACCAATTTCCGCCGTTGAATCAATCGCGTTGTTTTTATTCAAACCAGAGACCTTATTAAGAAGGGATTAAGACCTCCAATAATTTTGACTGAGCCGTTAAGCTCGTATATTCAAACCAGAGACCTTATTAAGAAGGGATTAAGACTACTGCCAGCGTCCAGCAAGTCGATAATGTCAAACGCCATTCAAACCAGAGACCTTATTAAGAAGGGATTAAGACCCAATATTTGCATCAATACGGTCTGTGGAGCCTATATTCAAACCAGAGACCTTATTAAGAAGGGATTAAGACCCGCCATAACAGCGGCTTCAATAAATTTAGTCCGGATTCAAACCAGAGACCTTATTAAGAAGGGATTAAGACGGGGGTTTTCCGGTTGATTTGTTTTGGTTGTCGCATTCAAACCAGAGACCTTATTAAGAAGGGATTAAGACGCCACAAGTGTAGAAGCTATCGCATTGTTAATTCAAACCAGAGACCTTATTAAGAAGGGATTAAGACTGTTAGTTTGTAGCCATATTGGCTCGAAAACTTCATTCAAACCAGAGACCTTATTAAGAAGGGATTAAGACGATTTTTTTGTCACGTGATTTGCGTAAGATAAATTCAAACCAGAGACCTTATTAAGAAGGGATTAAGACAAATTCTAACTGCTCGAAATCATTATTTTCATTCAAACCAGAGACCTTATTAAGAAGGGATTAAGACAGATCAAATTGTGCGACCTTTTTAACGTCTAAAATTCAAACCAGAGACCTTATTAAGAAGGGATTAAGACGCCAATAAATAGAGACATAAAGCTTTAACTGACAATTCAAACCAGAGACCTTATTAAGAAGGGATTAAGACGTATGTATCATGCAAAGCTAACTCTTCTGGAGTCTATTCAAACCAGAGACCTTATTAAGAAGGGATTAAGACATCATGTAAGCGTTAGGGTTATGCCTGGGCCTCTATTCAAACCAGAGACCTTATTAAGAAGGGATTAAGACGGCGCCAATAAAAGTAATAGCTATACGCCTTTTAAATTCAAACCAGAGACCTTATTAAGAAGGGATTAAGACTTTTGCGGGATGTCATGGCATGTTTAGTAATCTTAATTCAAACCAGAGACCTTATTAAGAAGGGATTAAGACTAGAAAAGTTATTTGATCTAGCGTTAATGCTTTATTCAAACCAGAGACCTTATTAAGAAGGGATTAAGACCTGCATTCCCAGTGCTAATATCCCCAGCGGTCATTCAAACCAGAGACCTTATTAAGAAGGGATTAAGACCCATGACAGCGGCTTCAATAAACCGGCTTTTCAATTCAAACCAGAGACCTTATTAAGAAGGGATTAAGACAGCATGTGAAGCACAAGCGGTACGGTTTGCATTCAAACCAGAGACCTTATTAAGAAGGGATTAAGACTTAATCATGGTGTATATCCTATTAGTTGTTTGATTCAAACCAGAGACCTTATTAAGAAGGGATTAAGACTGACATGCTTTATACTCCAAAGTATTTATCTATTCAAACCAGAGACCTTATTAAGAAGGGATTAAGACCTAACTCGCTGTTTGTTTGTTGATAAAAAACCCAATTCAAACCAGAGACCTTATTAAGAAGGGATTAAGACCTACCATCTGGCACTACGATCATCCTGATAGCTTCCGATTCAAACCAGAGACCTTATTAAGAAGGGATTAAGACTATTTTTGAATAATTTACTTCAAACTCATATCGGCATTCAAACCAGAGACCTTATTAAGAAGGGATTAAGACTAAGAGATTTTCCGGTGTATAAGACACGTCCTGTAATTCAAACCAGAGACCTTATTAAGAAGGGATTAAGACAACTTTGCCTCTGGCTCATACTCAACTAAGCCATTCAAACCAGAGACCTTATTAAGAAGGGATTAAGACGACCTATTAGTGCACCACGTTTAACAATTTCCCAATTCAAACCAGAGACCTTATTAAGAAGGGATTAAGACTGTTTTCTAGGATTCATGTGTTACTCGCTTGTTATTCAAACCAGAGACCTTATTAAGAAGGGATTAAGACGAGGTTTTAATACACTTATAATTTATCAATTCTATTCAAACCAGAGACCTTATTAAGAAGGGATTAAGACTTTGTGTATGCCGGTATAGTTCGCTATTTCAGCTTGATTCAAACCAGAGACCTTATTAAGAAGGGATTAAGACTTTAACAGCTTGCCAATTAATCGAATCCAAAATATTCAAACCAGAGACCTTATTAAGAAGGGATTAAGACTCTAACTGCTCAAAGGCAACCGTTCACCCCCCTAACCCAAAATTAAAAAACTATTGGCTTAAAAATCATA
>JBAXTQ010000169.1:0-8591 GCA_037130115.1 Methylococcaceae bacterium | reverse complement strand
CAACTGCCTTGGTATTGGAGTAGGCCCCGATTGTCCCAGTGTGCAGGCTGGCACTGGTGCTTTTTCCATAACCGGTGTGTCAATTACTGATTATGAAGCAGTATTGAAGGCTAAAATTGCAACAGAAACAAATGTTCCAGAACCGGGTTCTATTGCGCTCATGGGTCTTGGCTTGGCTGGATTTGCAGCTGCGCGTCGATGCAACTCAAAGGCTTGAGCTGTCGGATAGTTATTGGCTGAAAACGTTATTTACCGTCAAGTTATTGAAATGTATTTACTTTGATTTAAGCCATCCAACTTAGCGGAGCCAGAATAAAAACCCTTACCTGTGTTATACCTGGTAAGGGTTTTTTTATGTCTGACTGGTTAGTGGCATGATGGCATTCCTTCATAAGTTGGAGCCCCAAGTAATTTGTAACGCGCAAAATCCACTAAAATAAACGGCCAACAAAACAATCTGCTATCATTCCGACCCTAATTTACTCAACTATAAACATCAAGGACACTCATGTCAGAATTTACCAACGTTTCCATCGTTAAAAAAGCCAACGTCTATTTCGGTGGCAATGTCAGCAGTCGCACTATCCGTTTTGCCGATGGTTCTTTAAAAACCCTGGGCTTTATGTTGCCGGGTGAATATACTTTTAACACCGCTGATAAAGAATTAATGGAAATCATCGACGGTGACCTTGATGTTTTATTGCCCGAAACTGATGAATGGCAAAAAGTAATCGGTGGTGATTCGTTTTATGTACCGGCTAATGCTGCCTTCACCGTAAAAATACATACACCGACCGACTATTGTTGTTCATTTATCAAATAACCGTATGGAAAAAGTCGCCATTTTTGTCGATGTGCAGAACATTTATTACACCACGCGGCAAAGCTATCAACGGCATTTTAATTACAGCGAATTCTGGACTCAGGCAACGGCCAATAGAACCGTGGTCGCCGCGTTTGCTTATGCCATCGACAAAGGTGACAGCAAGCAACTGGGCTTTCAGAAAATACTTCGGAATATCGGTTTTGAGGTCAAGCTTAAGCCGTATATACAACGCAGTGACGGCTCTGCGAAAGGTGATTGGGATGTGGGCATTACTCTGGATGTGATCGAGTACGCAGCCCGGTCTGATGTGGTTATTTTGTTATCCGGGGATGGCGACTTTGATCTGTTACTCAATAAAGTGGCTGGCACCTTTCCCGTAACCACCGAAGTCTATGGCGTGCCCGCACTCACGGCACCGTCTTTAATCAATGCGGCCAACCGTTTTATAGCCATTGATGATAAGTTGTTGCTGTAGATTATTAAAGATTTTTAAGAGATTTCACCACGAAGACACGAAGGACACGAAGAAAGAAAAAGCCAAAGCATTAGAGCGGGACAATGAGCAAGGCTTAACGCGCGGCCCTGTCAGCCTGGTTCCCACGCCGGAACGTCACTGCCCACAGTTGAGTACAATAACACCGTAGGAGCGGGCCATGCCCGCGATATTTTGGCTGCAATGCTTAGCTTTAGCTTCTTCATCGCGGGCATGGCCCGCTCCTACAATGCTTAACTGTGGGCAGTGACGCCGGACGTGGGAACGATAGAAAGTTTTCTTTGGTCATCAAATTAATACCTGACAGTGCAAGTTAATCTTTGATTATTGCCCTGCCATCATTATGTTGCCTTTTCTTTCTTCGTGTCCTTCGTGTCTTCGTGGTGAATAAGTTATCGTGGTGAATAAGTTATATAAAAAAACCGGATTTCAGTTGCCTGAAATCCGGTTTTTTTTGACTACAGTTTACTCAGCGATTATTTCTTGATGATACTGATGCCTTTTAATAAATTAAGGGCTTCATGCAAGGAGTAATCCGCAGCATCCTGCTTGTTTTCCTTGTCTTTATCAGGGCCGTCTTTCTTTACATCAGCAGGCGCACCTTTGCCTTTCTGCAAATGACCTGATAAATCAGCCTCTTTAACCGGTATAAAATCGGCTTTGTCCAAGGCTTCCAATTTAACGCGTGCCAGAGCAATATCAGGCTCAATGCCCTCAGCCTGTATTGAGCGACCGGAAGGCGTATAGTAACGGGCTGTTGTCAGCTTTACTGCGGCACCGTTACTGGTTGGCAATATCGTTTGTACAGAACCTTTACCGAAGGACTTTTCGCCCATAATCACCGCACGTTTTTGATCTTGCAGCGCACCGGCAACAATCTCTGAGGCCGAGGCAGAACCGGCATTAATCAATACCACGATAGGTGCGCCATCAATCAAATCATCAGGTGCTGCATTAAACCGCATTTCCGAATTTTCGATACGTCCTTCCGTATACACAATAAGTCCGCTTTTAATAAAGGCATCACTCACTTCAACCGCTGCATTTAAAACGCCACCGGGATTATTTCTTAAATCCAGTACCAGGCCTTTTAAGTTGCCGCCGTTTTCTTTTTTCAGTGCAGCCAGCGCTTCTTTAAGTGAATCGCCTGTACCGGATTGAAAACTGCTGATACGCACATAACCATAGCCTTTTTCCAATAGCCTGCTTTTGACACTTTTAACTTTTATAATGTCACGGGCCAAGGTCATTTTTAAAGGGGCTTCTGCACCTTCACGAACGATGGTCAGAACAATTTTACTGCCGGGTTCGCCACGCATCATCTTGACTGCATCGTTTAATGACATGCCTTTTACCGGCTTGTCATCAAGCTTGATAATAAGATCTCCGGCTTTGATACCGGCTTTTTGGGCAGGCGTATCATCAATAGGCGAAACCACTTTAATAAAGCCGTTTTCCATGGTGACTTCTATGCCTAAACCGCCAAATTGTCCGGTCGTACCTTCTTTTAACTCCTGATACTCTTCGGCAACCAAATACGCAGAATGAGGATCAAGACCGCTCAACATGCCTCGAATAGCATCTTCCAATAATTTTTTATCGGAAACGGGCTCAACATAATCCCTTTTAATCCGACCGAAAATTTCGGTAAATGTCCGTAAATCTTCGTAGGGCAGCGCCTCGTTATCGGTTGCGACATCGCCATTGCTTTTTTCGGCAAAGACACTGACGCAGGTACCCATAAAAACACCCAACATAATCCCTAAGGATAAAATAAAAACAGCTTTCTTTTTTAGCATGTGCGTTAAAACTCCAAATCCTAGATTTTCTACATATATTATCATCTAACGACTGATTCGTTTGAAGCCGATTTAATTTCGGCACCATTCAAGCGGATCAATCGGCACACCTTTATTGCGTATTCCAAAATACAACCCGGCCTGGCTACGTCCACCACTTTGTCCAACAGAAGCAATAACGTCTCCAGCTGCTACCGAATCGCCGGTTTTTTTATAAAGACTCTGGTTAAAGGCATACAGTGTCATATACCCCTGACCATGATCAATAATAATCAACAAGCCATAACTACGCAACCACTCGGCAAAAACCACTTTACCCGCAGTCACTGCTTTTATTTCCATCCCTTCACTGGCATCAATCAACACACCATCCCAAGTACCCTCGATTCGGGGGCTTCCAAACTTGTGTGCCAATTTACCATTGACAGGCCAAGGCAACTGGCCTTTAAGCGCAGAAAAATCAGTCCTGGTTTCAGAAGGATTCTCCAGTGTGGAAGATAATTCTGTCGCTGGTTCATCAACAGCAAGCTCTTCTTCGGTCACAGGCAATGACTCCATCACACTTTTCAGTCTGTTTTCGCTTTCCTGTAACTGACTTAACTGTTGTTCGCTGGAAGAAAATTCATTGCCAATTTGCACCAGCAATTCATTTCTTTGCTTCCTGGCCTCGTCAAGAACAATCTGCTCGGATTGTTTTTGTTCCAGATCTTGCTCCAACAGTTTGGTTTCAGTTTGTTTTTGCTCATTCAACTGATCCAAACGCTTAACGGCCGCTTCTATATCGGTGATTTTTTTTAAACGCTCTTTATTGAAATAGTTAAAATAAACCATCACCCGACTGGACACCACGGGGTCTTGCTGGTTAAGAAGCAATTTTAACTTTTCTTTTTGCCCGACTGCATAAGCCACTCTTATTTGATCAGCCAACTCCTTGCTTAATTTATCAATTTCAGTCTGATAAATGTCAATATTCTCACGAATCTTGTCCAGGCTTTGGCGCTTCCGATCAATTTGAGCCTGTAATATTTTTAATAAAGCCGCTGTTTCACCATAGTGTTTTTCAGTATCGGCCAACAGACTCTGCAAGGTATCTTTCTGTTCTGAAAGTCGCTGCAGGGTCTGCGTGACATTATTAATATCTGACTCGACTTTATTAAGTTCAGTATTGGTTTGCAACTCCTCCGTATAACCCTGACTGACGCAAGTACCCAACAAAAAAACAAAAATCAGCTTTTTTCTCATTCACCCATCAAACCACATTAATCAGTGATCTACCCGTCATTTCAGCGGGCTGAGCGACACCTAAAATAGCCAACATGGTCGGTGCCAAATCAGACAAACCACCACCAGAAGCTAACGGCTTATCGCCACAGACATAAACCAAAGGCACCTGGTTTGTGGTGTGGGCAGTATGGGGTTCTCCGGTTACTTTATCGACCATTTGCTCGATATTGCCATGATCAGCGGTTAACAAAAGCTGACCGCCCACCGATTTTAACGCCTCAATGACGCGTTGCAAGGATTTATCGATGGCTTCAACAGCCAGTATCGCAGCTGGAATGATGCCGGTATGTCCTACCATATCGCAATTCGCATAATTGCAAATAATAACGTCGTATTGACCGCCGGTAATCGCTTCAACCAAATGATCGGTCACTTCTGCCGCGTTCATTTCCGGCTGTAAATCGTAGGTTCTGACTTGTGGCGAGGGCACCAAAATCCGGTCTTCTCCTGGAAACGGGGTATCTATGCCACCATTAAGGAAAAAAGTGACATGCGCATATTTTTCAGTTTCGGCCAGTCGTAGTTGCTTCATGCCGATAGTGGACAAGTATTCGCCCAGGCCATTTTTAATGTCAACCGAAGGGAACGCGATATCGTAACCAAAATCTTGATGATATTCGGTTAAGGTACAAAAATAACCGGGATGCGGCGCATGGTTTCTATCGAAAGACGCAAAGCTTGGTAAGGTTATTGCCTGAGAAATTTCGCGGGCACGATCAGCCCGAAAATTCATAAACACAATAGAGTCTTCGGGATCAAGCATCACCGCCTGACCGTCGCTGTCTACAATAGCGGTTGGCAATACAAACTCATCAGTTTCGCCCCGGTCGTAAGCAGCGTCCAACGCCTGCCTCGCAGAATCAGCGTGAACACCGGCTTCGCCTTTAACAATCAGGTCATAAGCGGATTTTACACGATCCCAACGATTGTCTCTATCCATCGCATAAAAACGACCGGTTATTGAGGCAATACGACCGGCACCGAGTGCGGCAAATTTGGCGTCCAACAAGTCAATGGAAGCCGCTGCACTTTTTGGTGGCACATCCCGACCATCCAAAAACGCATGCAGATAAATTTTACTTAAGCCTCGACTGGCTGCCAGTTCGACCATCGCCGAAATTTGCTCTTCATGGCTATGAACGCCACCGGGTGACAACAAACCCATAATATGCAAAGCCTTGCCTTTATCTTTGGCAAGATCGACCGCGCGACAAAGCACAGGATTGCTAAAAAAACTGCCATCTTTTATCGCATCATTCACCTTGGTGAAATCTTGAGGAATATAACGCCCCGTGCCTATATGAATATGCCCCACTTCAGAATTACCCATTTGCTCATCAGGCAAGCCAACCGAGTGTCCGGAGCAATCCAATAAGGTCATTGGGTAATCTTTTTGCAACTGATCCCAACAAGGGGTATTAGCCATCGCAATGGCATTGTTTTCTTGTTCCAATGAGTAACCAAACCCATCAATAATAAGTAAAACCAAGGGCTTAGGTCTATTCAACATCTTATATTTATCTCCGCACATTAAAAACAAAATTGGGGCTGCCTGACGGATATAAACGCAATCAGAATGACTGTTATATTATCCATTACCCAAAATGATTGAAAATAAGGTATCATTTTGTTAGATTTGTCGTTTTGCAAACAGGCAAAGTAACCGTTATATTAATACACGTTGGTAGCAGTTGTGTATAAATAATTCTTCGGAGGTTCTTTAATTTACAATTAAGACGCCGTAAACCAGTTGCATTAAGTAGTTTCATGGAAAATAAAGACTCACACATTTTATACAATGATACAGATATAGTCAGGGCGGCTCGCTGCCTAAAAGCCATGTCGCATCCCTTGCGATTAAAAATATTGTGTGTTCTTGGCACTCAGTCCATCAGCGTACAAGATATTGTCGAGCAGGTAGGCACCAGTCAAAGCAATATTTCCCAGCATTTGGCCATACTGAGAGAGAAAAATATTCTTGGCTCAAAAAAAGAAGCCAATCGCGTTTATTACTTCATTGATGATGAGCGCATGCTACAACTTATTAAAATGATGCGGGACGTTTTTTGTTCCACCCACTAATCCTTTTTCGATATTCACTTAACCTAAAGCAGACTCCATGGACCGTTACCTAGAATTTATTTTAAATCACTATATATTATCGCTCGCACTGGCCGTTGTTACTTATCTGTTAATCCAGGAATTGGTTGACACTGCCTTTAAGAAATTTGATTCTGTTTCACCGCTACTCGCCGTTGCCAAAATGAACGACAGCGACACGCTGGTTATTGATGTCAGAGAGCCGCATGAATTTATTCACAGTCATATTGAGCAATCCATCAATATGCCTTTAGGTAAATTATCCGAAGATCTTGCTAAAATAGCGGATCATAAAACCAAACCTGTTCTTATCTCCTGTCAAACCGGTACACGCTCGGCTTCTGCCGGCAAGATACTGACCAAAGCAGGATTTGAACAAGTCTTCGTTATTACCGGTGGCATGCAAGCCTGGGAAAACGACTATAAATTACCGGTAAAAATAACCAGTAAACAAAAAAACAAAGCCAAACCAACCGCCTGACTTTTAAGCAACCAACGCTTTCATAAAGTTCTCGCACACTAAAACCTTAAACACTAACCTTTAACCTACACATTTATTATGGCCGAAGAACAAACAGCAGTAGACAAACAATTCTCTATCCAAAAAATTTATACAAAAGACATGTCTTTTGAAACCCCCAACTCACCCACCATCTTCACAGAAAAATGGGAGCCCACTGTTGATTTTAATCTGGGATCTCACGTTGAGCCTTTAGAGAATTCATTATACGAAGTCGCGCTGACTGTCACTATTACCGTTAAAAGCAACGATAAAACCGCTTATCTGGTTGAAGTCAATCAGGCCGGAATTTTTGCTTTAAGTGGTTTTTCTGATCAAGAAATGGGTCCTATGGTGGGCAGTTTCTGCCCAAACATTCTGTTCCCTTACGCACGCGAAGCAGTATCTGACCTCGTTGCAAAAGGCGGTTTTCCGCAGCTATTGTTAGCGCCGGTAAACTTTGATGCCTTGTATTCACAGCATTTACAACAAACGCAACAACAAATCCCCGGTTCTGAAACTATCAATTAATTGGTGTGATTAACAAAAAAATAGCCATATTGGGCGCCGGTTCATGGGGAACGGCGCTAGCACTTCTGGCAGCCAGAAATGGTTGCCAGACTTTATTATGGGGGCATAGCCCTAACCACATAGCGGCTCTTGCCCAAGACCGTCAAAACAAACACTACCTACCGGATCATCTTTTTCCTACAAACCTGACGGTTACCCACGATTTGGCCGAGGTGGCTGCCTTTGGCAATGTGCTGCTGGTTTGCGTACCCAGTCATGCGTTTAAAAAAACCTTGCTTGAGCTTAAACCGTATTTATCCAGCGAAATTAAAATCGCGTGGGCAAGTAAAGGATTTAATCCGGATGACGGCTCTTTATTGCATGAAATAGTCGCCGAAATTTTTACCACAAAAACCCCGTCCGCCATTCTTTCAGGCCCAACGTTTGCCCATGAAGTGGCAGCCAACTTGCCAACGGCCATTACCATAGCCTCGGTGCAGCCAGGTTTTGCCAAACAGCTGAGTGGTATGTTCCATAGCGGTCATTTTAGAATCTATACCAGTTCGGATGTGGTGGGCGTCGAAGTGGGCGGAGCAGTAAAAAATGTTCTGGCTATCGCCGCAGGCATTGCCGACGGTTTGGGTTTTGGTGCCAATACCCGGGCGGCATTAATAACGCGGGGTCTTAACGAAATCATTCGTTTGGGTGTTGCTCTGGGCGGTAAACAGGAAACTTTTATGGGCTTGGCGGGTTTGGGCGATCTTATTTTAACCTGTACCGACAATCAATCCAGAAACCGGCGCTTTGGTTTGGCGTTGGGGCAAGGTAAAGATATAGCAACCGCCATCCAGGAAATTGGTCAAGAAATTGAAGGTATATCCGCTGCCAGAGAAACCTTTTTACTGGCAATGAAACTCGGCATAGACATGCCCATTACCGAACAAACCTATAAAGTGCTCTACGAAGGTTTGGCACCCAGAACAGCGGTTCAAAATCTATTGGCGCGTGAGCAGAAAGCCGAATCAACATCAACTTAAAGATATTAATTCACCACGAAGACACGAAGTTCACGAAGAAAAA
>JBAXTQ010000168.1:0-8603 GCA_037130115.1 Methylococcaceae bacterium | reverse complement strand
AATAAAGCACGTAGGGGATGCCAATTATTTTTAAGGAATGCTCTGAATGGCTGCTTGGCCGATTTTCCTTTGCATCGCTTCAGCAATCCTGCCGATAAATTTAGCCCGGTCACTTTTACCACAGACGACGTGATCTCTTCGGCTGGTACGTTTAGCGGTACTTTTAACGGTTCTTCTAAATTAACCGGCATGAATGATCAATGCGGTCGCAGCGCTGATTCAATTTTTCATGTCAATGATGTCGGTACCCGGCGCGTTGAGCCCAGAAATGTACCCAGCATGATTAATGCGGTTTTTAATCACCGTTTATTTTGGGACGGTCGGGCCAATAATATATTTAACGGCAGCAATCCTTGGGGTGAACGTGATGCGGATGCCGGTGTATGGGTTAAGGTTAACGCAAAAAGCGCCGTTAAACAGCGTTTGCATTTGGAAAACTCGGCCTTGGCCTCGTTGGCAACCGGCCCTGGTTTAAGTGATATAGAAATGAGTTGCAGGCAACGAACATGGCCGGATATTGGCCGTAAACTTTTGTCGCGTCAGCCGTTACAAAATCAAAAAGTACATAATGAAGACTCTGTGTTAGGTAGTTTAAGTTTAAGTACCGCCGGTAATTTAAAACCCGGCTTAAAGACGATTTATAAAAATCTGGTTACCCAAGCTTTTAGTCAAAAATATTGGGCTTATAGTGGTGTAGGGCCTTTTGGCACAGCACCGGGACAAGCGCCTTATAGCCAAATGGAAGCCAACTTTTCGATGTTCTTTGCGTTGTCTCTGCAACTTTATGAATCAACTCTGATTTCTGACCAAGCGCCTTTTGATTTAAGCCCGTTTGATGCCAATAGAAGACCAACATGGGTAGGCTTGGGTAAAACTGCAACAGAAATTGCCCAGCTTAAACGTGGCAGCAATCTGTTTTTTAATAACCATTGCAATCTGTGTCATACCGGTCCGACGATGAGTCTGGCGGCCAATGCCACCAATGCATCGTTGTTGGTACCAACACCCGGTAAAACCTTTGGTCCGGCGGTGTCCCCCATTGCTTATGGACCGGATGCCTTTGGCCCTGCCAGTGCCGCAAGAGTGGCCGGCATGACCCAATATGTGGATGTGGTTACGCGGGATTTTAATGCGGATACAACGCCTAAATTAATGGATTTGGGTTATACCAACACCGCCGTGGGTGATCCCGATGCCGATCCGGGTATTGGCGGGGTAGATGACTACGGTATTCCCTTGTCGTTTACTGCTCAATACTTACAGTATTTACAAGGTAATGCGGCTGGTGTGAAAGACCCTGTTGTTAATAACATTCGTGCCTGTAATTTTATTGCCGGTTTGGGGGTTAATACCTCGGCAGCAGATTATTATTACTTTACGGCCATTGATGGTTTGATTGCTGATGGCAGTCGTGAAGGCGTGTTACGTAATCAAAATTGCAACGATCCAGCCAACGCTTATATTCCGTCAATTGCGACTGCCCAAGCCGGTATAGCAGGCCCCAAATTGCAGTATGCAACCAAAGCCGCTTTTAAAATACCAACCTTGCGTAATATCGAGTTGACCGGGCCTTATATGCATAACGGCAGCATGGCTACTTTGGAACAGGTGCTTGATTTTTATGCAAGGCAAGGTAATTTTCATAATGATGACTTGCATTTTCAAGTCGCCAGTATTTCGTCCACCGTTAATTCTACTGTTGTGAATGCAAGAACTGGCGCGAGTAATGGCCCTGACTTAATTGCTTTCTTGAAATCGTTGACCGATGAGCGGGTTCGCTACCAAAAAGCGCCGTTTGATCATCCTGAAGTGATTGTACCCAATGGGCATAAAGGCAATAATCAATCCGTGCTGTTGGGTAATTCCTTGAACGGTAATTTGGCTCAGGAAGAAAGTTTGGTTGTACCTGCTGTGGGCGCTAATGGTTCGGCAACCCCTATTAAGCCTTTTTTAGCGCCATAATTTGAAACGCCAGGCTACTCGTTTAAAGCGGAACGATGACACCCTCCCCTTCAAGGTTTGTTAGTTGTCCTGCCTTAAGTGGGTAGCCAAACGTTATTCATGGCAACTGAATCCCGGCAAGTAGTGCCTGGATGATGCGTTTTTTAAAAAAATATTATGGAATATTTATGTACCTTAAAAGAAATAAACACTATTTATTGTCTGCTGCCTTAATAGCTGGCGCGATTCTTTCTGTGCCGGTTGCACAAGCAAGTACCAGCTTTACCAGTTCTGCGTTACTGACTTATACCATTAACAGTATTACCAATAATAATAGTGAGCATCCTTTAGACTTGTCAGGTTTGGAGATAAGCGCCTACTTCGATCAGAGCATAGAGTCAACTTATTTTTATGCCACGACAACCGGGGATGGTGCAGTGGTTGCAAATAATCCAAGTGTTTCACTTGCCACTATTACGGATACCTTTAGTCATGATTTTTCTGTCAACGGCAGTGCGACAAACGGTAGCGTGGATTCCTTACATACCGGTCTCTATGGCTTAATGTTTAATAATATCGGTACTGATAGTTATGCTGTTAATGTTAGTTTGGGTTACCAATTAGCTTCTGCGGTTAATGGTTTGTTGGCAATTAATAGTATTGCCGTGGATTATTACACCGTAAACAGTAATTTATCCGGATATGCCAGTGTAGGCTCGTTCACCTCGGAAGATGCGCTGAGTGATACTCAAACCCTAAATAATTTGTTTGCTCCTATAGCATTTACCGTTGCAGCAGGAGATATAGAACATTTCGCTGCAAATGTAGCCGTCATGGGAAGCATTGAGGCATCTGCCGTGCCTCTTCCGGCTGCCACTTGGCTGTTCTTGTCAGGTTTGATAGCTTTGTTGGGGTTTAACAAGCGCAAACTCGTGGTAGGCGCTTAATATAAACGGCGACGAACTTGGTTATTATTAAAGCGGGTTATTGCTTTTTACCCGGTTACCCAACAAGTTATAGAGCCATGTAGAGGTAAAGCGACATTCGACCACCCTCACCCCAGCCCTCTCCCGGAGGGAGAGGGAGCTTTATGTTGCTTTACTTCTAAGCCACTCTATAAGATATTATTGATGTAACAGCATCATGATAGGCGGTATCATTCACCTTTAAAGGTAAAACGTTACTGCCTTTTTATTTTAAAAAAAACATAATGGATTTACGCCCCTCCCCTTTCGATACGATACTCTCCATCAATTTTTAAGTAATTACCTGCCATGATCCCAATTGCCACAAACAAACCCGGCCGCAATGAGCCCTGCCCGTGTGGAAGTAGCAAAAAATACAAGGCGTGTTGTGGACGCTCCACTGACAAAAACCCTGCGCCGCCCGTCTTGGATAACACAACGCTGCATCAGCATGCCCAACAGGCAATTGCCCGTTCGGATTTTGCGCAAGCGGAAGCGTGGTTTCGACTATTACACAAGGCAAAACCGACAGATGCTTACTTTTTGGCGAGTCTGGGCCAATCTTTATGCTGGCAAAACCGCCTTAAAGAAGGCAAGGACTATTTAGTTCGGGCTGCCAAATTACTGGAACGGCAAGCTGCTAAAACCCGTAATCCCAGACTTGCGCAGGAATTATCCGCTCAATTACTGCATTGGGGAGAAGTAAAAACGGCCGAGCGGTTGGCACGCTTGGCGCTGTCTTTAACACCGAACTCTGCATCTGCGCTTAATAATCTGGTTATGTGTTTAACCCGGGTTAATCGTAATGAGGAAGCACTGCCACTTTCCAGGCAAGTGTGTGAAATGCTCCCCGAACATCCGGGTTGTCACATCTTATTGGCGTTGATTGAAGCCAAGACCGGAAGTATCGATCAGGCTTTACAACGTTTACAAAAAGTCATTGAACACAACCTGGAGGCAGAACAGACTGCACGCGCCCATCTGGAAATGGGGGTAATTCTCGACAACTTGGGACGCTATGAAGAGGCTTTTGCGGCGTTAACAACAGCAGCGGAAGGCAATTCAGCACGATTGAATCAACATCCTGCCGACCGTGATGAGTTGTTTACTACATTGGCACGCAATAGCGAAAATTTTACCAACCCATTACTGCAACGTTGGCCTGTTGGGCAACTATGCAGTGACGGACTGCCGGTGCCGGCGTTTTTAATGGGCTTTTTACGCTCAGGCACCACGTTAACCGAACAGGTATTGGCGGCGCATCCACAACTTATCACTACCGACGAAAGCAGTATTGTGCATGAGTTAACACGGGAGTTACAAAAACTGACGGGGATTGATAATGACTCTGCGCTGGCTTTAAACGCCTTAAAAGAAGCAGATTTACGTCAATTGAGGCAGTTTTACTGGCGACGCATGCGTGAAGAGTATGGCCCACAGGTGATGCTCAAGCAGGTCGTCGACAAAAATGCATTAAATACCATCGATTTGGGTGTTATCAGTGTGGTTTTTCCTGAAGCCAAAATAATATTCGCGCTACGTGACCCCCGGGATATTTGTATCAGTTGTTTTATGCAGGCTTTTAGTCCGGCACCGGCAACGGTTAATTTGTTGTCTTGGGAGGGAATTGCGAGACAGTATTCGGCAGTAATGGGTTACTGGTTAACACTGAGGGATAATATCCAGCCGACTTTTTTGGAGCTTCGTTACGAAGCTACGGTGGCTAATTTTGAAGCAACGTATCGTCAGGTTTTTGATTTTTTGGGTGTCGTATGGCATCCGGAAGTTACCCAATTTCATGAACGCGCCAAAGGTCGATATATATCAACCCCCAGTTTTGCAGCCGTATCGGAACCTGTCTATACTAAGGCGGTGGCTCGCTGGAAGCCTTATGAAAAGCAGTTTGCACCTATTATTGAAGAGTTGGAACCCTTTATTAAAGCCTTCGGTTATTCAGATCAAGATGGCATTTATAATAATGTTGCATAACAAATTATAAGCATTTACCTCCCCCTTTGAAAAAGGGGGATTGAGGGGGATTTATCTAATAAAATCTGCCCTAACCCCTCTTTTAAAAGAGAGGTTAGGAATTAGTTACAACAAATTTAATCCAATAATCAGATTCATAATATGACCCAAAAAAGCCCCCATACTGTCTGGCATTCTGCCACCATAACCCGTGCTGACAGAGAAAAACTGCATCAACACAAAAGTGTTATTATTTGGTTTACCGGTTTATCCGGGTCTGGTAAATCCACGTTGGCTCACGCAGTCGAAGAACATTTACATAAAACCGGTATTTCAACAATGGTTCTTGATGGCGATAACGTTCGTCACGGCTTGTGCAGTGATTTGGAATTTAGTGATCGTGATCGTGTTGAAAACATCAGGCGTATCGGTGAGCTGGCCAAGTTAATGGCGGAAGCGGGGATTATTACTTTAAGCGCTTTTATTTCACCTTTTAAAGCCGATCGTGATGTCGCCAGAAAACTGATGTTGCCGGGCGACTTTTTGGAAATCTATTGCCAATGCCCGCTTGAAACCTGCGAAAAAAGGGATATAAAAGGTTTGTATAAAAAAGCCAGAGCCGGAGAAATACCTTTTTTCACCGGCATTGGTTCACCCTACGAAGCACCGGAGCGACCAGAATTGGTTATTAATACCCACGAGTTAAGCCTGGAAGAAAGCGTTAAAAAAGTGCTAAACCTGCTTGAGCAACGAGGTATTATTAAACCAGGGCTAAGTCAGCCTTAATCCAGGCGAATAATTACTGCTAATTTGAGCCTTTCCATGTTTGCTTCCGGGCTTTTTTCTTTGCGGCTTTCTCTTCACGAATGATGGCAAGTTCAATCAACTCTTCCTCCATCATGGGGGGCGTTTCAAGACTGACTCTGCCTATGGTTCCTGCGCGTAATTCAGCCAGCAGAATTTTAGCAACCTTATCCATCTCAACACGACCACCTGAGCGTAAACAACCGCGATTTTTTCCGATAGCCTGCATGAGTTCATGCTCGGTTTGGGGTAATGGGTCTAACTGAAAACGCGCCTTCAAGAAATCCGGATAATGGATTAACAAGTATTCAGCCGCAAAAGAAGCGATTTGTTCATGATCTATCGCCGTGTCTTTAATAGCGCCGGTGGTAGCCAGACGGTAACCGCTGTTTTTATTTTCAACGTTGCCCCACAGCAACCCCGGCGTGTCTAATAAAACAATGCCGTTATCTATTGCTATGCGTTGTTGTGTTTTTGTAACGGCGGGTTCATTACCGGTTTTGGCAATCATTCTGCCTGCCAATATATTGATCAATGTGGATTTACCCACATTGGGAATCCCCATAATCAGGGTATTGATAAGTTTGGACGCGGGCGCTTTATCCGGCAGCATTTTATGGCACAAATCCGTTATTTGGCGTATTTTCTCCGGATGCTCAATAGTAACCGCCAGCGTTTTTACGCCCTGCTCCTGCTCCAGATAAGTTTGCCATTGTTGGGTAATTTCGGGGTCGGCAAGATCGCTTTTGCTGAGTATTTTGATGCAGGGCTTGTCACCACGCAGCTTTGCAACCATTGGATTTTGGCTACTGAAAGGAATACGTGCATCCAGCACTTCAATAATCATGTCAACCTGAGGCAGGATTTCTTTGATCTCTTTGCTGGCCTTGTGCATGTGACCGGGATACCACTGAATAAGCATAATTTTTTTTTAGATTAAGATGATGTTGGATTTAACAGGTAAAATAGCAAACCGGAACACGCCGATTCAAGACAGTCGTTAACTTTAACGTAAGTATTCACCTCCCCCTTTGAAAAAGGGGGAGCGAGGGGGATTTATCTAATAAAATCTCCCCTAACCCCTCTTTTTCAAAGAGGGGGACTGAATAGTTACACTTTAACAGCTTATCTCACTACGAATGGCATGAAGTGTTATGCTTTGCCTTGTTTTTTAATGATAAAAATCAAAGAAAACCGATGATTTATTTTTGTTAAAAGACTTTTGTCGATTACATTAACTAACCACAATACCAGATTACAGCCTTAAAAAGTAGGAAAATCAACATCATGAAAGAGATAACCGTAACAAGCAGTTTTTACGCCTACTTATCAAGACTAAGATGGATTAAACGCTGGGGGCTTAAGCGTAATGCCTGTGAGGAAAATGTCATGGAGCACAGTTGGGAGGTATCGGTGATTGCGCACACCCTGGCCTTGATCAAAAACCGCTACTACGACGGTGATGTGGACGCCAATGCTATCGCGACCGCCGCGTTGTATCACGATATTACCGAAGTGATTACGGGCGATTAGTTCGAAAAAATATAAACTGTAAACAATGATGTTATTACGAAAAAACACATAAGTTTACATTGATCAATATACCCAAGGATTACAATCGATTAGGGTTAGAATCATCATCTAAATTAGTATAATTTAGAGGTACTGTCGGTAAAGGGTATCATCAGCTTTATGCCCCCCCCCCCTCGTTTCCTTATAAAGATGGTATTGAAAATTTTTTAACAGAGTAGGAAGATATAATAATGAAAAGTCATTTTTTCGCTTACATAAGTAAAATTCGTTGGCTGCAACGCTGGGGATTAAAGCGTAATACTGTAGCTGAGAATGTAATGGAGCACAGTTGGGAAGTCTCTGTTATTTCCCATGCATTGGCCTTAATAAGAAATTGTTATTTTGATGGTAATCTTGATGTTAATGCTATTGTTGTTGCCGCACTATATCATGACTGTAGTGAGATTTTGACGGGTGATTTACCTTCACCTATAAAATACCATTCACCTGAAATAACGAAAGCTTATAAATCAATCGAAAAACAAGCAGAGTATGAGTTATTGAATCTGCTACCTGAAAAGCTTCAACAGGATTACAGGCCATTTATGATTGAAGAAGAACTACCTAAAGAGCACAAAGCCATCATTAAAGCAGCTGATATCATTTCAGCTTATTTGAAATGCAAAATGGAATTGGCCGCTGGAAATCAGGAGTTCTCTATAGCCGAAAAAGACATTGAGGAAAAATTAAAGGCTATTAATTTGCCAGAAGTCCAGTATTTTTTAGATACGTTTACATCAAGTTATGAATTAACATTAGATGAGTTGTTTAAGAAAAATATTACCATTTCTTTAAAATCTGATAAAAAATAAATAAATCAAAATTGTCCTTGATTTTTTATTGGTGATTATCAAAAAAAAACCTGACCACAGGAAAATCCGTAAAGGTGCTGTTACAGCATTTTCAATCAATGTTAATTACATGCTAAAACTCAGATGCATGATTGAAATAACCTATTGCATCATTGCGAGTAATAGTATTTATCGCATTGTTAATAACATTTAGAAGCATACTTTTTGTTCTAGCTTTTTGCTTTTTTATATACTGATTAATTTTAGAAAATGCCTCTTCAATTGGATTAAGATATGGAGAATAAGGCGGGAGATAAAGAAAATTAATGTTATTTTGTTTTAATAATCTTTGGACACTTTTTGCGCGATGCACCGGATGGTTATCAAGTATCAGTGTTTGTCCATTTATTATAGGCAATATAAAAGCATTTAAATAGGTAATGAAGATGTCGGCGTTTAAAGAACCGGAATAGCTATATTGGGCTTTTATGCCTTCTTCTGACAATACAGCAGCAATTCAGAGCATCTCAAGCCACCCTAAAAAAACAATAGCTTACGATGT
>JBAXTQ010000167.1:0-8606 GCA_037130115.1 Methylococcaceae bacterium | reverse complement strand
GACGTCCGGATAGAAATTGGTTTTTGCCACTTTAATCAATTGTGCGGCCGCCTCCACTTGCCATAGTGCCGCCGCCACATCCGGACGATGCGCCAGCAGCCCCAGCGCTATCGCTTCAGGCGGTGGCAGATGTCCGGTCACTGCATTCGCCGCACTACTAATGGTTTTTCCCCAATCTGATCCCTGACCTGCCAGTGCCGCCAGTCGATTACGCAATAACTGCGCTTGGTTACGCACGCTGGTTTCATGTTGACTAGCCGCTGCCAGCAGTTGTTCGCTTGCGTAAACCGGATCCTTGCTGGTTAAGCCACCTTGCCAACGCCGTTGTGCGAGCTTTAACTTTTCCTCGGCTTTCTCGACCAGAGTGTGAGTCAGCTCAACATCCTCCTCGGTCGAACATAGCCGGATATAGTGGCGGGCGATAGTTGTACTCAGGATCAATCGCGCCATCGCCAACTCCGAAGCTTGTGCCCGTTCCTTGCCTAACGCCGATTCTAAAGCGGCCTTATCCTTGCCCCACAAATCAAGATGATAACGAAATTGCAGCGGATCAATATAAGCGCCGGTGAAGCTCTTGCCCCCGTTGGGGCCATAAAAATCGGTTGCTGAAAACCGGCGTTGATGAAATTCAACGTTGGCATTAATACTGGGCAGCATTTCGGCGGCCTGATAATCGGCGACCGCCTCTGCCTGCGACAGCCTTGCCGTTGCGGCGTGCAGGCTTGGGCTGTCCTTCAGGGCGCTCGCTATTAACCGGTTTAATTCCGGATTGTGAAATTCCTGCCACCACTGCGCCCCCGGCCATTCCCTAACGATGTTGTCGACATTGACCGCCCCCTTCAGAGTTAGCTTCAGTTCGGGCATTTCCAGCAGTTTGGCTCGCGTTCCCTCTTCAGGAAGCCATGCGCAACTGGCCAGCAGCGACAGTCCCGTTCCCCATAAAGCGGATTTAATGAATTGCAACATGGCTACGGTTCCTCCATCAGATCTTCCAGCGCCGCTTGGCGTTGCTCTTCTTTACCGGTAACCGGCGGTGTCGGGCCGACCGGACGGGCAAGCCAGACGGTTGCAGCCAAGCCCGTAAACAGCCAGGCTGCCAGTCGAAAAGTATCGTCCAAACCCAGGATAGCCGCATGTTGATTGGCTATTGCCGCCAGCTTGGCCGTTGCCAGTTGGTCATGCAGACCTGCGGCCTGTAAGCGGGCGGTTATATCGCCCGCAAAGCCCTCATACCGTGAAAAACTTTCGATCAACCGGCTTTGGTGAAAAGCGCTGCGCCGCTCCCAAAACAAACCAAACAACGGCGAGGCCACACTGCCCCCCAGTACCCGCAGCGTACCGCCCAGTTCGACTGCCTGGATTTGCCGTCTCGGTGTCAGGCCGAAAAGAAATAGCGTGGTCAGCGGCACAAACAAGCCGCCCAGACAAAAGCCCTCCAATACCTGAGCCCACAATGGCCGGGTAAACCAGCCGCCGCGACCAAAAAAATCGTAGCGACTGATCCAATAGCAGTAGCCTGCAAATAACAGCATGTTTACACACACCAGCAGTCGGGCGTCGAAGCGATGTATCACCCGGTGCACCAAACTGGCCATCGGCTTTGACAAAAATACCAGCGGTAACAAGACGCTACCGGCCAAAAACGAGGTGTAACCGGCTACCACCTGTAAACGTACCAACAACACGGATAACAAACCATACATTATCATAAAGCTTACGCTGAGCATGAGGCTGCCAATGGCAAAATTGCGACGGGCGAATAAGCGCAAATCGAGCAGCGGCGAGCGTTCCGCCAGTTCCCAAACAATAAAGTAGGCCAGCATCAGCAAACCAAGCATCAGTACACCCATTAACCACATAGAGTTAAACCAATCTGCATCCTGGCCTTGATTGAGTACCGTCTGCAAACAAACCAGCGAGGTCGCCAACAACAAGAAACCGATGCTATCAAAGGGTGTTTTCCGTTGTGGCGACTGCCAATCATAGAGTAAAGCCCACGCTAGCGCCGCCGCCAGCAAAGCCAAGGGGATGTTCAGATAAAACAGCCAGCGCCAACCCAAGTGATCGGCTATCCAGCCACCAGCGGCAGGGCCTAGCGTAAACGGACTTAGGGCAGCAATACTCCATAACGACACCGCAAAAGATTTGGCGGAGTCCGGGTATTCACGCATCAGTAAGGTTTGCGACAAGGGAATCGTCAGGCCGCCAAAAAAGCCTTGCAGCGCCCTGCCTGACAAAAACCAGAATAAATCGGGGGTTAACGCGCACAACAGCGATGCCAGCATCATGGCGATCATTGCGGCTAAATACAGCCGCACTTCACCGACAGCGGCGGCCAGCCAGGAACTGATGGGCAATGCCAAAGCCAGGCAGATGAAATAGTAGGTTTGCATCCAGCCAGCGTGACTGGGACTTACGCCAAGGTCGCCGGTAGCGTGTAGCGTGACGGAGGCAAATGCGCCGGTATTGAACAATACCAGGATATTACCCAGCAGCAAACCGACGTTAAGAAAGAAAAACTGTACGCGGGTTAGCGAGCGCTTATCGACATGCGCATTATTAAGGCTGTCATGGGTTAAGGTAGCCCAGGCCGCTCGGGCATTTTTGTCAGACGATGTCATGGCTTTCGAGTCTCTCCGGGCTTGCAGGAACAGAATGTTACCCTGTTAACAGCAAGAGTCATGCCGCGCTCGGTTTAATAAAACAACTTCAATATAATCATGTGGTTGACGATTTTACTGGCTTGAAGAGGCTCAATTAAATTTACGACATTAAACTAAATATCGTAAATTAACGAAATGTCGTGATTTTTGATTTGCTTTTAACTACGACCCGCTGCGCATAATCCCAAGCTTCAACATCCGTGATCGTAAGGTATTCGGATTCATGCCTAATATTGCTGCCGCCCCCTTCGATCCCGAAATAACCCCTGCTGTTTCTTCAAGAGTGCGCTGAATATGATCGCGTTCCACCGCTTCCAACGTTTGTAATCTCTGAGGTTGAGTATCGGTATTACCGGGAGATAACGACAACAACGGCTTAATTTCCAGCAGCGGCCCTTGGGACAAAATTACCGCCCGTTCAATGACATTTTGTAATTCACGGACGTTGCCCGGCCAAGAGTAGAGTTTTAAATAATCCATACTGACAGGATCAATATCGTCAAAGCGTTTGCCGATTTTTTTGGCATATTTGTCCAGAAAAAATCGCGCCAGCAGCGGAATATCAGTCACCCGTTGTCGTAGCGTCGGCACTTCGATCGGAAATACATTCAGCCGGTAATACAGGTCGGAGCGAAATCGCCCCAAACCAACATCCTCGGCTAAATTATGATGGGTTGCCGTGATTATTCGAACATTAACCCGAATGGTTTCGCTGCCACCCACCCGTTCAAATTCCTGTTCCTGCAATACCCGCAACAGCTTGGCCTGTGCCGACAGCGATAACTCACCCAACTCATCCAGAAACAGGCTGCCGCCATCAGCCAACTCAAAGCGACCTTTGCGTTGCTGGGTCGCACCGGTGAACGCGCCTTTTTCATGCCCAAACAATTCGCTCTCGATTAACTCGGCAGGCAGCGCCGCGCAATTGACTTTAACCAAAATCGAGCCGCTGCGGTCGCTAAACTCATGGAGTGCGCGAGCCAGCAATTCCTTGCCGGTACCGGTTTCCCCCAGCAGCAGCACGGGGGTATCGGTGCGGGCTACCATGCGTACTTGTTGCATTACCGTTCGCATCAGTTCGGAGCCACTGACAAAATCATCGGGATTGTGGTCGTCGTTAATGACTTCTTGCAGATAACCTTTTTCCTGTTGTAGCCGATCCAGTTTTTGTTCGGCAAGGTGCCGGTCGTTCACGTCACGCAGGATGATGGTATAAAACTTTTGTTCACCGGCCTCAAACGGCGAAAAAGTAGCTTCGATTGGAAACTCCTCACCATCGGCGCGGCGGGCGCTAAGTCCTTCCGGAGCCCAAGTCTGGGTTTTGGCACCTACCTTATCGTAAGCAATAAATTGCTTAAACAGCCTGTCGCATTGTGGCGTAATGAACCGTTCGACCGGCTGACCAACGGCAAAATCGGCGGCACAACGAAAGATTTTGGCGGCCGCTGCATTAAACAGCGTAATGCAATGTTGCTGATCAATGGTAACGATGGCATCCATCGCAGAACCGAGAATCGAGGAAATGTGCTGTTCGCTTTCGCTCAGTGCCTGCATCATCAATCGTTGTTCAGTACGGTCTCGTTGAGTTTCGACGATCGCCACCACTTCACCCAGATCATTGCTGATGGTGCCCGCATCAATGACCAGATAAAGTCGGCGTCCATCCGGCATCAGGCACCAGTTTTCGGTATGACAAATATCGCTACAGGCGGTAAAGTCGCTGGCTTGTTCATAGAGATTGGCAACTTCACCCAGCGTGCTATCCAGCAGCAAATCTGCCAGACAGGGGCGTTTTTCGGTATAAAAGCCGCGCCAATGTTGATCGCTACCGATCATCTCTGAGGCTTTTAGCCCCGTCAATTGTTCGCAGGCTTTATTCCAGATCACTACCTGATGCGAGGGATTCAGCACGAAGGTCGCTACAGGCATGTGCTGTAATAAATGTTCAGCGGATATATTGGGGGTCAGCGAGTTGATGGTCATATCTAATTCACAGGTTGGATCGTTGTACTTACAAGTATATAACGATAGTCATTTTAGAACTCGTTATAGCACGAAGTACAGGAACAGATTGGCAATCCGGGCGAAAGGCTTGAGATTAAAAAACCTTCCTTATCCATGTCTATCAGTCAAATCCGTGTCATCTGTGTGCTATTTTTTAACGAATACGCAGTGACAAACAAAATTGATTTACCAAATATAAGCACTCGTCATTTTTCCCATTATTTCAAATGCAAATGTTCTTTTTGACACCGTACCGGCAACGCCATAGCAAACATGTAACGGTAACAAGTGCTCTTCTCTGGGATGACAATATCTTGCCGCCGGGGCGCTTTCCCAATTAATCAGTCTTTGCTCACGCTCCACTTCAGTAAGCCGGCTATTGGAACAAGTATCAAGTAGCCATTGCTCAAAAGACTCATTTAAGGCTTGGGATGTTTTTGTCGGAGGTGCAAAAAATTCTTTAAGATTATGGAAGGATAAGCCGGAGCCGATAATAAGCACGTTATCTTTTCTCAAACAGGCCAAGGCCTTACCAATCTGGATATGCGCTTCGGGCTGCAAGCTGTTGACCAACGATAATTGAACGCAGGGAATATCGGCGTCCGGATACATCATCTTTAAGGGCACAAATAACCCGTGATCAAAACCGCGCCGGTCATCAAGGTCGGCTTCAATACCCGCACTTTTTAATAAATTAAAAACCTTGTTCGCCAGTTCCGGCGAGCCTGGTGCAGGATACTTAATGTTATAAGCCTCTTTAGGAAAGCCATAATAATCATACAGTAATGACGGCGATGCGCCACTGGTAATACTTGGTTTACCGGCTTCCCAATGCGCACTAATCACTAAAATAGCGGAAGGTTTTATCAGCATGGGCGTCACTTGTTTAATAAAAGCCATCATGTCCTGATGGCCTTTATCGCCCAGCAAAGGTAAAGGCCCGCCGCCATGAGAAAGGTAAATGACAGAACTTTGTAGACTATTTGATGCACTGTTCATGGTGGAGTAAATACCGGTATGCTTTGGGTTATGTGACGTTTTACCACTCCGTTTCCTGCGCTGTCACAATAGTTATACAGACAGCGCGTGTTTGCTTGGATATGGCCTTAAAGCTTATTCCTTAACGGCTTCAACAGCAATATTAAGAGTCACTTCGTCCCCAACATTAGGGGCGTATTTACCCATATTAAAATCAGTACGCTTAACGACTGCGGTCGCGTTTGCCCCACAAGCGTCTTTATTTAGCATGGGGTGCAGCATGCACTGAAAGGAGGTTACTTCCAGTGTAACCGGTTTACTGATGCCTTTAAGTGTCAGCGTACCATCAACTGAAACGATCTTCTTTTCGCCATCAAAATTGACTTTATTGGACGTAAAAGTAGCCGTGGGGTACTTGGCCGTATCGAGAAAGTCTGCACTCTGAATATGTTCATTAAACAAGGGATAGCCGGTATCAACTGACGTGGTGGTAATGATGACATTGACTGAACCGGTTTTTGCTTCGCGATCAATAACTATATGACCGGACGTCTTGTCGAAGCGGCTTATTTGTGTCGAAAAACCAAAGTGGCTGTAAGAAAAACGTGGATAGGTATGGGTTCCGTCGATGACGTAAGTTTCCTGTGCAGCAAGGGCGGAAGTAGCAACAACAGAGGTAAAGATTAAAAGGGCGATGCGTTTCATGGTGAGGTTCCTTATAACGGTGTTAAAAATGTAATAAAAAGTAAAATTTGTCCGGCACTCAAGCCGTCAATTCGGTGATTCTTAGCTTGGCTTGATTGAGCGCCGCTTCTTTGGCGGTCTCGCTGGTATTAAGTCCTTCGGCATAGATAAACTCAACATCAGTGATACCCAAAAAACCCAAAAAATCACGCACGTAGTCTGTTTGGCTGTCCAGTGGCGTACCTGCATACAGTCCACCCCGGGTTGCAAAAATGTAGACCTTCTTTCCGGTTAGCAGACCCTCGGGGCCATTTTCGGTATAACGAAAAGTTACGCCGGCGCGGGCAATTTGGTCAAAGTACGCTTTCAAGGTCGACGGGATTCCAAAGTTATACATTGGCAGGCCGATGACTATAATCCGGGCTTGTTTAATTTCATCAATCAGCCTGTCCGATTCAGCGATATAGGCCTGTTGTTCCGGTGTTCGCGTCTCGGGTTGAGCAAAAAATGCCAAAACCCGCTGCGCATCCAAATGAGGTATCGGATCACTGGCAAGATCGCGGATGATTATCTGTGTCTCCGGCTCTTTGATGTGCCAGGCACTGACAAACTGATCGGCGAGTTGGGTGGATTGACCACCGGAAGAGAAAATGCTTGAGTTAAGTTGTAGCAGGGTTTTCATGGGTGCTCTCATATCATTTAAAGTGTTTCTATTAGACTTCTTATTGATAAGATAAAAAAGTATAATAATTCGCTATTAATAATCTAAAAAATAGATAGGTTCCGGTGGCAATTCATATCACTCTTGAGCAATGGCGTTCATTAATTGCAGTCGTGGATGCCGGCAGTTACGCTCAAGCGTCAGCATCATTGCACAAAAGCCAATCAGCCGTCACTTATGCCGTACAAAAAATAGAGTCTTTACTCGGTGTTAAAGCATTCGAGATTCAAGGACGTAAAGCGATGCTTACGCCGACCGGGCAGATGCTTTATCGCCGTGCGCTGGCGTTAGTAGCCGAAGCCAACGATCTGGAGCAAGCGGCTCACGCACTGTCGGCTGGCTGGGAGGCAGAAATACATATCGCCGCTGAAATTCTCTTTCCCTCTCGACTGTTATTAACGTGTCTGGACCGTTTTGGTCAGGAAAGCCCTGGTACGCGACTTCAATTAATCGAATCGGTACTGGGTGGAACCTCTGATGCGCTGCTAAAAGAGGAAGTCGATTTGGTCATTTCACCGCAGTTACCACCCGGTTTTTTGGGTGATCTGTTAATGCGGATAAAAGTGATTGCAGTCGCTCATACCGATCACCCGTTACACCAGTATGGCCGAGAGCTGGCCTATCGTGATTTGCGTGCCTATCGTCATGTGGTGGTGCGCGATTCCTGCACCAAACGCGACCAACGCACGGCAACGGTAGAAGTGGATCAGCGTTGGACAGTGGGTCAAGTCGCCACATCAATCCAGGCCGTTTGTATGGGCTATGGGTTTGCCTGGTTACCAGAGGAACACATCCGCGAGGAACTGCATAGCGGGATGCTTCGACCGTTACCCCTGCGGGAAGGCGGTACGCGTGAGATATTGCTTTATCTGATTCTGGCCAATCCCGACTTTGCAGGGCCCGGCGTCAGGCGTTTGGCTGAAATTATCAAAGCATCGGTTGAATCGGAGTATTCAATTTAAGCCGGGATCAGGCCAAGATAGACGGACTGAAAGATTTGTTGCTTAACCGTCTAAATCTAGCTGGGTATGTTTGATTGCAAGACTTGACCCCGTTCGTGCTGCAAGCATTTATGCATCAACCTACTTTCCAAATTAAGTTTATGTTAAATTGTGTGCATATTAGGTGGTCTTGTTTTTTGTCGTGTTATACTTAAAAACATTAGTTAATGGAGATGAAAAATGAGTACGGTAACGTTCGATACTTTAAAGTTTGTTGAAAAACTGGAAAAAGCCGGTGTGGTTCGTGAACAAGCGGCTGCGATGGCGGAAGCATTTAAAGACGCAAGTGGTGAGGCGGAATTAGCAACGAAGAGTGATATTGAGTTGGTACGTTTTGAAATTCGTGAATTGAAAGCAGAAATGTCAGGTGAAATGAAGCTGAATCGTTGGATGCTAGGTGCCGTTTTAGGGCTAGCGATTGCTAATTTTGCAAAGCAGTTTTTCTAACGATCGGAATATAGCAAGTAGCCTCGACGAAACTCAGTCATGTTGGGCAACAGCTGGGCTGATGAAAATAAGCCATTAATTGCATATTTATTAGTAAAAAAATGGTAT
>JBAXTQ010000166.1:0-8671 GCA_037130115.1 Methylococcaceae bacterium | reverse complement strand
GGGAATCCGGCGACCAAGCCCATATCCAGGAAGAAATCGGTGATTTGTTACTGGTCGCCGTCAACCTGGCGAGGCATTTAAACGTCAACCCTGAAATTGCACTTAAAGAAAGCACCAAAAAATTCTCCAAACGCTTTCATTACATCGAGCAGCAAGTTGAAGCATCAGGCCGTAATTTGCTGGATTGTGAACTGATGGAGCTTGATGCTTTCTGGAATGAGGCAAAGGTATTTTTAAAAAAGGGCAATTAGGAATACGCATGAAATAACTTAGGCATCTTGCTCCCTCTTCCTCTGGGAGAGGGTTGGGGTGAGGGGATGTAAATGGTCAAGTTATTTTATGCACGCTCCTTAATCAATTTACGCTTGTTAAAATCTTGAAGTTAAGCTTTAATCACCGTCTGTTGAACCAACAGACACCTTTGAGGATACTAAAATGGCAACGAAACACGCAACTTCCATCTATCAAATAAAAATCACTTTAATCAGTTCAAAACCGCCGATATGGCGGACGGTTTTGGTGCCTGGCGACATAAAATTAGACGCTTTGCACATTGTTATTCAGGTGGCAATGGGCTGGACAGATAGCCATTTACATCAATTTATTGCCAATAAACAATTTTATGGCATGCTTGATGACGATTTGGACATGGACGTGGAAGACGAGACAAAATTCAAATTATCTCAATTATTAACCAAGGAAAAAGATTCCCTGGTTTATGAATACGATTTTGGGGATAGCTGGGAGCACAAAATACTGCTTGAAAAAATACTTCCTTTTGATGCCAACACTGCCTTGCCTGTATGCCTTAAAGGTAAACGTGCCTGTCCACCAGAAGATTGTGGTGGAGTTTGGGGTTATGAAGAGCTTATTAATACCCTTTCTGATCCAAAAAATCCTGACTATGAGGAGATGATGGAATGGTTGGATGGGGAATTTGATCCTGAAGAGTTTGATCTTGAAGAAGTCAATGAAGATTTAGACGAGTATTGTCGATAGTTTTCCGTTATCTATGGATAGCCATCAAAGCGCACTGGATTCAGGCCGGGTTTTAATTAAGGCCTTATCTGAAGCTGGTGCATATTCGCATAAAGTAACGGCTTTTAGTATTGTTGAGACGCATATTTCTTGGGTGTTACTGACTGGATCTTACGCCTACAAAATTAAAAAGCCGGTTAACTTTGGTTTTCTGGATTTTTCTACGCTGGAGAAACGCCGCTTTTTTTGTCATGAAGAAATAAGACTTAACCGGCGTTTGGCACCGGATTTGTATCTTGATGTGATACCGATAACCGGTCATCCCGAGCAACCCGAAATGGGCGGCGCAGGGGAGGTGATTGAATATGCCGTTAAGATGCTTCAGTTTCCTTCAGGATTGACCTTAAGTGAATTGGCTGTGTGCAGGCAGTTGAATGCCGATGAAATTGATCAAATTACGGATATTGTTGCTGATTTTCATGACGTTATCGAAAAAGCGGAGGCCGCGTCTCCTTATGGTCACAGTGACGATGTCAAGCATTGGTTTGACGAGAATTTTGATCATATCAGACCCTTGCTGATCAATGACCAACAAAAACAGCAACTTCAAGCACTTGAGACGTGGGGCAATAAGGAATGGAACGGCAAGGCCGCCTTAATGCAGCGCCGGAGAGAGCAGGGCTTTATACGGGAATGCCACGGTGATTTGCATTTAAGTAATATGACGCTGATCAACGGCCAGGTGACGTTGTTTGATTGTATCGAGTTTAATCCACAGTTACGTTGGATTGATGTCATGAGTGAACTGGCTTTTTTGGTTATTGACCTCATCAACGCGGGTTATGAACACTACGCTTTTCGTTTGCTCAATCATTATCTGCAACACGCCGGTGATTATCAGGGACTGGCTTTATTCCGATACTATCTGGTTTATCGTGCGCTGGTATGCGCCAAAGTTTCGTTGTTGCGTAATGCACAGCAACAAAATGCGGCAGACTTTAATCAGGCTTGTTTGAAATATACCGGGTTTGCCAATCTGGCCGAGCGTTTCACTCAAAAAACCCCCATTGCATTAATTATTACCCACGGTTACTCGGGTTCCGGTAAATCGACTTATTCAGATCAGCTTGCCGAAAAAATAGGTGCCTTGCAGATACGTTCAGATATAGAACGCAAGCGGCTATTTGGTTATCAGGCACAAGCGGATACCGACAGCGGCATTGATGACGGACTTTACACAAAAGAGGCAAGTCGTAAAACGTATCTTCATCTGGTTGACTGTGCAAAACAGGTTATTGAAGCCGGTTTTTCTGCCATTGTTGATGCGACTTTTCTTAAAACCGAACAGCGTGAGCTGTTTAAAAAGCTTGCAAGCGAAGTGGGCGTTAAATTTATCATCATTGACTTTCAGGCATCTGATGACGAATTAAAGAGACGGCTGACGCTGCGGAAAAACGATGCCTCAGAAGCGACAGTTGCGGTGTTGAAACAGCAATTGCAATCGGCGCAAGCCTTGTCAACTGAAGAACAGGCGCACGTCATAACGGTTAATACCCAAAGCGACAAAGTGCTGGGTAAACTGTTGGAAGCGATTGCAGTAGAGCTTCAAGTTTTTATTCAGTGATTTTAAAAAATGATGCAGGTAAGTCTATCAAATCATAGCTGAGACCAGACAGGCTAACCTTATGACGAACTATAGTCGCGCGTTAATATAATTTCAATGAAACCAACAGCCCTTATTTTAAGTTTCCGGCATGTAGGCCGCATTCTTTTTTAGCGCCCGATTCCCACCACCAGCGGCCTACGCGCTCATGTTGATTAGGCAGAACAGCGCGAGTGCAAGGTTCACAGCCTATGCTGATAAAGCCCTTTTCATGGAGTTCATTATAAGGCACCTGATAGGCTTCAATATAATCCCAAACTTGTGCTGAACTCCAGTTTATCAAGGGATTAAATTTTATCAACGCATGCTCAGCGTTAGAAAATGCCGTATCAATTTGTACTTCAGGAATGTCTTGTCGCGTATCCAGGCTCTGGTCTTTGCGTTGACCGGTAATCCAGGCATCAACCGTTGCCAGTTTGCGTTTTAAGGGCTCAACTTTACGAATGCCGCAACATTCTTGATGACCCTCTTCATAGAAGCTAAACAGGCCTTTGTTTTTTACAAAGCTATCCAACACATTTCGGTCTGGCGTTAATAATTCAATCTCTATCTGATAATGTTTTCTGACTTTTTCTATAAAGCGGTAGGTTTCAGGGTGCAAGCGACCGGTATCCAAAGAGAAAATACGGATGTCTTTTTTGATATTAACCGCCATATCAATCAGCACTACATCTTCTGCGCCACTGAAAGAAACCGCGATGTTATCAAACAACTCCAACGCTTTTTTAAGGATGGTGCGTGGGTTTTTATGGGTTAAATCGGCTTGTAATAGCTCAATATCTAAGGCTGTCATGAGGATGTGTTTTATTTTTATGGAAATATTTTATGTTATTATATGATACTTGTTGACACATTCATAACTTCTGCAAGCCTTTATCTACGGGGTTCTTTGTTTCTTATGACCCTATATTGAATCTTGCGAAACCGATACTGACTCGAATATTATCCCGATCAATAGACAGGCATAACATAACCCAACGACCCCCAACAACGAGTAAAGCCATGATTAACTATAACCAAGACTTCTATGGATGGACACAAGAGCAAGCCTCGCTATTAAAGGCCGGGCGGCTTAATGATTTAGACATTATCAACTTGACAGAGGAAGTGGAAGCCATGGGAAGGAGCGAAAAACGCGAACTTCAAAGTCGTTTGACGGTGCTACTAATGCACTTGCTCAAATGGAAATACCAATCAAACAGACGGGGCAGAAGTTGGACACTTACCATTATTGGGCAGCGGTTAAAGCTGGCGAGTGTTATTAAAGACAACCCCGGATTAAAGCCGCAATTACCCGACTTGATAAATGATGCTTATACCCTGGCTAGAGTTAATGCAGCCAAGGAAACCAAACTTGATATAGACGTATTCGAGGCGGTTTGTCCGTGGACATTTGAGCAGTTAATCAATGATGGTTTTTACCCTGATTAACCATTTTTTAGATTATTTGGCTACCTAAGTTGGCACAGTTTAAGGTTAAATCATTCGCTGAGCGAACGGTCTTTTTTGACTATTATCATTAAGTTAACCCTATTGACGGTTAAGGCTTTTTGCTTATCCTGTCTAAAGTGGGTAGCCGAAAAACTGGAGTGCAATCGCTTCAGCTATTGCCTGCAAAAACAGCTAAAGCGGTTTTACTCCAGTTGTACGCTTAACTTAATGGCATTGGATGTTAGTGGTTTCAATATCAGTTAATTATGAAGTGGAGTGCAAACCTAGGTTTGCACTACTTACAACTATTGTTGTAATTTTAATTACAAAATTCAATCGGTTACCTAGTTATAAGTTATCTGGTTAAGCATTATTCTTGTGAAAAATAGCGTTCCAAGAACTTATCAAAAGGGATTTGCTCTTGGCTTTCAATGGCTTGTTGTTGGGCAAGCGAAGTTTTAGCCAGTGCGGTAAATTCTTGGGTATGAATTTCATCCAGCTGGGAGCCGCTAAAATACCGGGCATGTTCAGCCGATTTGTTTAAGGCAAAACGGCTGAAAGGTTGATGAGTTTCGGCCATGCTTTCCAGTATTCTTGCGGATGCTGTCAAGTCAGGATTTTGGATCAGCAACTGTTGTTGCGCCAGCGCTGCGCTATAAGGTTTATCGGTATCCTCTTTATCCAGAATGGCACAAACAGGCTGCATGGACTCAAGAATTTCGGTGGCCCAGTCCTGCAATAAAATCTTTTGATCACCTTGATCCAGTTGCAATCCCGGTTTTCTGCCAAAATTGGCAACCGCCAACTGATTGGCATTGTTGATCTGGTGATCAGCGTCTGAAACCTTCGGACTATCTTTTAACAAACAAGTTAATAACAGTGCTTCAATAAAACGGGCTTTAGCCTCGTCGATGCCAAGGGGATCAAATAAATCCAGATCAAGAGAGCGCATTTCGACATAGCGAACACCCCGTTTTTTAAGGGCTAGTGTTGGTTTTTCGCCAGAGTGGATAATTTGCTTGGGTCGAATCGTGCTGTAAAACTCGTTTTCAATTTGCAGAATATTACTGTTAAGTTGGCGGTATTCGCCATTCACGGCAATACCAAATTGTTCATAGTCAGGGTAGGGCGTTTCAATGGCTTGACTTAAGCTGTCAACATAGCCCGTTAAAGAGTTGTAATCAATTTTTAGATTAGCCTGATTCTTGCTTTTATAACCTATATCACTCATGCGTAATGAGGTCGCGTAGGGATGATAAAGCGTGCCACCGTCAAACTCTTCAAAGTGCGCCATTAACTCCGGACGACTTTTAAAGAAGTTTTTACAAATGGCTGGCGATGCGCCGAATAAATACAGGATTAACCAACCCAGTCTTTGAAAGTTTCTGATTAAACCAAAGTAAGAATCAGCCTTGAGTTGTTCCAAACTGCCCAGGCTTTTTTCTTGTTGATGTAACGCGGGCCACAAGGCTTCGGGTACCGAATAATTAAAATGAATACCGGCAATGGCCTGCATGGTGCGTCCGTAACGATGCCATAAACCATGTCGATAAACATGCTTCATGCGACCTATGTTAGACGTGCCGTATTCAGCAATGGGAATGCTTTCGTCACCATGAATGCCGCAGGGCATACTGGCACCCAGTAATATTTCATGATCCAAATGATCATAAACAAACTGATGGACGTTGCGCAAATAACCCAAGCTGTCTTTTATATCTGCAAACGGCGGCGTAATTAATTCAATCAGTGCTTCGGAATAATCCGTGGTGATGGTTGGATGGGTCAGTGCCGAACCTAAGGCAGCGGGGTGGGGTGTTTGGGCGATAAAACCATCTTGGCCTATACGCAGACTTTCTTTTTCAATACCTTTAAGTCCCCCGCAGAGCAGATGTTGATTGTCGTTTGCCAGAAGTTGATCCAGGCGGGTTGAAAGCTTATTAGTAAAATAGGTCATAGAGTAGGCGTGTGTTCCCTGCAGTCCTGTATAATTGACTTATTATAAAGGGTTTACCTGATTGAAGAAATATTATCGTAACGCGGGAGAAGTGGTGAATAAGAAGCCCATTGAAATACTCAAAGCCGTTTTTGGCTATGATCGTTTTAGAGGTCAGCAACAGGATGTTATTGAACAACTCTTGGCGGGGCAGGATGCACTGGTATTAATGCCGACCGGTGGCGGTAAGTCGCTGTGTTATCAAATTCCCTCGTTAATCAGGCCGGGAGTGGGTATCGTCATTTCTCCGTTGATCGCTTTAATGCAGGATCAGGTCAGTGCCTTGCTACAGTTGGGCGTAAAAGCCGCCTTTTTAAATTCCACGTTATCGCAGGATGAGGTGCGAAACATTGAGCGGCAATTACTTAACAACGAACTGGATTTACTCTATATTGCGCCGGAAAGATTAACTTCCGGTCGTACTATTGCGTTGTTTCAACGTATCCAGATTGCCTTGTTTGCCATTGATGAAGCGCATTGCGTGTCCCAATGGGGGCATGATTTTCGGGCAGATTATTTGCAGCTATCCTTGTTGCATGAGCAATTTCCGACTATTCCCCGCATTGCCCTGACCGCAACTGCTGACGAGAAAACCCGGCAAGAAATTATCCTGCGCTTAAATCTGGAACACGCGCCGTTGTTTCTGAGTGGTTTTGATCGCCCCAATATCCGTTACCGAATTGTTCAAAAACAAAATGCCCGCGAACAATTATTCGAGTTTATTACGGCTGAACACGCAGGAGATGCCGGTATTGTTTATTGTTTATCGCGTAAAAAAGTGGATGAAACCGCTGAATGGTTGAGATCAAAAGGGATTAAAGCCTTGGCCTATCATGCCGGCATGAGCAACGATTTGCGCTACCAGCACCAGCACCGGTTTTTAATGGAAGATGGTCTGGTGATTGTTGCCACCATCGCTTTTGGCATGGGCATTGATAAGCCCAATGTGCGCTTTGTGGCGCATTTGGACTTGCCTAAAAGTGTGGAAGCCTATTATCAGGAAACCGGCCGGGCAGGGCGTGACGGTTTGCCCGCTAATGCGTGGATGGCTTATGGCTTGCAAGACGTTATTACCTTGCGGCGAATGTTGGCCGATTCTAACGCCGATGAAGCCCATAAACGTCTGGAAATGCACAAACTCGATGCCATGCTGGCGTTATGTGAGCAAGTGCATTGTCGGCGACAGGCGTTATTGCGTTATTTTGGCGATCATCTTGAGCAGCCTTGCAATAATTGCGACACCTGTTTGGAAGCGGTAGAAACCTGGGATGGAACCTTGGTTGCACAACAGGCATTGTCCTGTATTTATCGCACCGGACAACGCTTTGGTGTGGGTTATTTAATTGATGTGCTACGCGGTAAAGTAACCGAACGGATTATCGGTTTTGCCCATGATAAACAATCCACGTTTGGCATCGGTAAAGAGCTGGATGAACAACAATGGTCTTCCGTGTTTAGGCAGTTGGTCGCACGGAGTTTGGTGTCCGTTAATTTTGATCATTTTGGTGTGTTGCAACTCACCGATGCCTGTCGCCCCATTTTGCGTGGCGAACAACAGTTGATGTTACGCAAGGATATAAAACCCGAAAAAAGCAGGCTGCGTAAAAAGGGTGCCAGCAAATCAATTAGCCGAGGTGGGAGCAATAGCGAGTTATGGGAGGCGTTACGCGCCAAGCGTCGAGAAATTGCCGATGCCCAGGATGTGCCGCCGTACATTATTTTTAATGACGCAACCCTGACCGCCATGCTTGAAACCAAGCCAACCAATCGCCAACAAATGGCCTTAATCTCCGGCGTGGGTGAACAAAAACTCAAGCTTTATGCGGATCAGTTTTTGGCGGTTATTAGCGATTATGTTGGCGAGCACACGACGTCGGATACCGTGACAGAATCAGCGGATTTGTTTAAACTCGGTTTTACCATTTCGCAGATTTCCCAAAAACGGGGCTACAAAGAAGAGACGATTTATAATCACTTATCGCAAGCGTTAGAGCAAGGATTACTGGTATTGCGTGATGTCGTGGAACTGCCTGAACCGGAAATAAAACGAATTGAAGAAGCTATTTTAAGCCTGCCAGTCGAGCAACAAAATGCCTTAAAACCGGTTTATGAACTGTTTGATGGTCAGTACAGTTATGGCGTTTTACGTTGTGTGCGAGCCTCTTTGCAATATCAAACAGCGTAACAATCCATGTATAAGTTGAGTTTTTACGTTCCGGAAACGCATCTTGAACCGGTAAAAAATGCCTTGTTTGCAAAAGGTGCAGGGCATTACAAAGCTTATGATCAGTGCTGTTGGCAAGTGCAAGGTGTAGGGCAATTCAGGCCGTTGGCAAATAGTCATCCCACTCTTGGGCAGATTAATCAACTGGAAAAAGTCGTTGAATATAAAGTGGAAATGATTTGTACCGCTGCCCTAATCAAGGACGCTGTGCAAACGTTACTGGCTAATCATCCTTATGAAGAACCGGCCTATGAGATTTATAAAATATTGATGGTTGACGATTTATAAACTGATAGATCAATTAGTTAAGCTATCAACGGGTTGCAGGCGTAGGCCGGAATAAGACCACCCAAGCGTAGCGCGTGGTGGCGTTTCCGGC
>JBAXTQ010000165.1:0-8678 GCA_037130115.1 Methylococcaceae bacterium | reverse complement strand
TTTACGCCTGTTGCTAATGCAGATTGTATCAATCTTGTCAATGCGTAAGTCCTATGTGTTATTAATTCTTTTTGTGTGTATTTAAGCCTGTTTTGTGCAGATGTATTAAGTAATTAAATGGTAAAAACAGATCAAAATGCTTGTAGATAATCAAAAAAAACGCAACTTTAACGCACGTCAAAGTCACCTTTGATGAACATTTTATGTGGCAAAAAAGTACACATCGCTGTTGAGGCAGCACAGTAAATTATTGGCAATACTCGCCGATATTAGAGGTGGTATTATCTACAGTAACATGGGGAGAGGTAAATTTCATGCGAACATTAGCAACTCAGGAGAAGTACCACATACGCGCTGTTCAACTGATATTTAGGGCTAAAAAAGAACTGGAAAATGAGCAACTAACACCGCCACAAATAGCACAATGGCTGGTGATTAATAACCACGCGTATAGTAAAGCGACTTGGCGGCAATACCGTGCTGCTTTGGTTTATGCGTTTACCAGGCAGATACAAGATAACACTGATAATAGCTATGATCTCTCAACAGCCATTTCGCTATTAAAAAAAGCGGCTTCACCAATTGGCCGACTCGAATCACGACAAACTTCTGCGCAAAAGCAAAAAAAAATGGGCGAATCTGATCTGATCTGCCTAATGGATTATTTTAATGGCAAACCGTCCCGTCATGGTCTCGCTACTCAAGCGTGGCTTCTCTCCGGCTTGTGGGCTGGGTTAAGGCCCTGTGAATGGGAGCATGCCGTATTCACTCCATCGAATGAGTTGGTGATTATCAATGCAAAAAACACGCAGGGCCGAGCGCATGGTGTTACCCGAACTCTTGATATGGCTGATTTAACTGAACAAGAGCAGCAAGTTCTCTGTCTTCATTTTGACTATGTTCAACAAGCTAAATTAGATCCCGGGCAGAAAGGAATTTCAGGTTTTGAGCGATTCTACAGTCAGTGCCGATCATGCCTGTACGAGGCAACACGGGCGTTATGGCCGAAACGAAAGCAGTTCATCACACTCTATTCTGCGAGACATCAATTCAGCGCCAATGCCAAGTTTAATGGTCTTCCTTTAGAGCAAATCGCAGCATTGATGGGTCACGCCAGCATTGAGACCGCTACCGCACATTATGGCCGCCGATCTGCGGGGAATGGTGGCGGTATGAAAGTGACGGCAAATTCTGACGATGTAGCACGAGTGACGGCTCTTAATCATCACAGAATGAATGCACAACCAGGGCTTGGGATGTAATGAGCCAGGCTCAGTGAGTTGATCGTCGGCTCACGGCCATGAGCTGCCGGTGGCGACTGGCAGCTTTAGGGCGATGAATATGGCAGGATGAAGCTGGACAATGTGCCATTAATTCAGAGGGTACTATCTAATTGTCTACTATTTTGGCGTTTTGACACCCTTGAAAACCGATAAAATCAAGGGGCATTGTTTTGAACATTAGTCATTTTGGCTTATTCTATCCAATCAGGCGCTTTAGGGCGAATGTGAAATCGTTATGTGGGTCTGTATAATGACTTAGCAAAAATACAATGGTAAAAATAATTTATGAATAGTGAGCAAAAAGTATCCCAGATGATCATTGATGTTGCAGGTCAATTTATTTTAATGGTGGAGTCAGAGGAGGAGCGTCAAACCCACCTTGATATTGCTTGTGCTGCATGGAATATATCGATACTTCCAAAAAATATAAGGGACAAAGAGTATAAAAAATTTTTTAATAAAATGAAAAGTCTATTAAAAGACCCGGAATTAATAAAGTATTTTGAAATGGATCTTAATGGCTTGATTGAGGCGAAAACAGACCTTTTTCCTAATGAGAACAGGCCAATAGTTTCAGCAAATATTGAAAACATAAATTCGGATGAATATAGAATAACTGCTGCCTTTGCTAGAAAAGAGAAACTAGCCGCGACCGTCCGGTTTTGAGCAGCGAATATACAAAATTCAGCGGCAGCTCTGGGTCGTAACCTGTCAGTCGGGGTTTCCGATATCTTGGATATCCCACAAAGAAAATGCTCTGCCAGTTTCCTCTACTTGTCGATTAACCTGGACAGGCTTTCAAAATGATAAGAGATCGTAGTTACGCCCGCTGTTTTACTTCACCATCACGGTTGATTGCAGTTGAACCAGCTGTTTCAGGTTCATCCTGGCTATTTCCCTGAACGCCAGGCTAATACGCTCATCTTGACTATAGAAAGCGAAGGAAGTAAAGCGACATTAAATCCCCACATACTGCCATATCCCATAGGGAGCAGGATTTTGATGTCGCTTTATCAACTTCGGACTCTATAACCGCCTTCCAGAAAGAGCGGGCAGCCTCATAGGCTATCTGCCAGGCAAACGCTTGCTGAGGAAGCGGTAACGCAGGTGTAAACTGCCGCAAGGGAACTTCTCCGCCAGATAAAGGCGCATAAAGCATGGGTAACATGTCATAAGCGGGCGATAAGCACACGCTAACAGATTGACCGTCACGCTTAATGAATTGAAAGGACAGATTACCAAGGTGCATATCGCTATTGCCTATCAATCGACCGAACCACCATAAAACCAAAGTCTCTTGCACCAGCGCTTTTGGCACCCTGGACAGACTCACCAGCTTTTCAAGCAGTGCCGGCCAATCACCGTTACCCGAGCCAATAAAGGCGGCATCCAACACAGCCAGCGAAATAAGGGGTAGACGGCCAAACTCGCCACAACGATCGAAGCGCTCAACTTCAAGAAATGTTCGACCCTCGGCCATGAGAATGCGACTTTTTGCGGCCAATAATGCCGTGTTGGTTCGAAGGGTTTCCAGAGCCAGGTGCTCACACACCAGAAGCTCTGACCAGCGACGAACCGGTATCGAGTTATCAGCGCCAGAAAACTTGACAATAACATGGGGCGTGTTGCTACCCTCCAGCACTCGCTTCGCTGTAAACTTGGGAAATTCACCACCGGCGCTGGAACCCCCGCCTATGAGTGCCGTCGCTTCGCTAGCCAGGACCAGATATTGCTCCGCCTCCAGCCCTTTTGGGATAGCCGGTGTTGGCGATGCTACCGATTGAAGCCATAGGGTGTAAGCATCGTCACCGACAATGAGATTGCCGGGCGTGTCGGCCCCACGGCGACTGAGCACCTCAATAATAAGCTCATCAGACCACCGCTCCTGGTCGGTTGGCACATCAAGATCTACGGCTGCTTGTCTTGCAAAAATACGCCCCAGATAACCTTGAGGACGCATATCGTAGAGCGGATAAGGCAAGCCATCCCAGACCCCGTTTAAGTGGTCGGCATCCGTTGGCCAGCCCAACTGATGCAGAGGAAATACCGAGCCTTCCGGGGCAATCAGGTCCAACCTTCCACAGTTAAGTAATCGTTCAAAAGTCTTTTAACATTTCTTAATATGACAAAGTGCTTGCAGCAAGCAGATTATATAAAGTTGACGGTAATTTATTTTGTTAAAAGACTTTTGATCACCTACTTAAGCCCTTGCCCCTGCTCATTAATAAGATAGACAGGGAAGGGGGCTCTTTTACCCCGGACTAAGCGCCGCAGTGCAAAACGGGCTTGCTTGGTTGAACCCAGTCGTACAATCTGATCGCCGCGCTCATGAAGCATTCGGTGCAGGGTGGCGACACTGACCCCCAGTTTATCGCTTAAACGGATAGCGGAAGCAAGCCCGCTTCGCAGCATGACTGAATCAAGCCGCTCACGGGCGGCTTCATTTTTTGGTCGCATAAACAAGTTATAGAAATAGTTATGATAAGAATAAGCAAGCGATTATAAAGAGTGCGTGATGAAAAGGATTGGTTTTGCAGACCCTGGCAAGGGTAGCGAAGCGTGAGTCCGGACAACGCGGGTTAGATCCAGATTTTCTCTACTTCATCCAAAGTCATTTCCTCATGACGTCGATCATAGAGTTGTGTGGTACGGGGGCTAGAATGATTCGCCATCGCGGCAGCTTTTTCCAAAGTACCGCCATTTTTAAGGTAAATGGTAATACCGGTGGCGCGAAAGCTGTGATTGCCCGCTTTTGTGGCAATTCCGGCTGCCGCCATGCGGCGTTGGATCATGGCATACGCGTTGGCTTGTGCCAGCGGCATTTTGGTGAGTTGCTGAGTGCCGCGTCCGATAGTCGGAAACAGTGCCCCCTTGCTATCATCGCCCAGGTCGGTGCCGTCAATATAAGCGCTTAAATAGGCTTCCAACTTATGATGGCAAGGCATTTCGTGACGTTTACCACCTTTTTCGCGCAAGCGTACCCACAGGCGGCGATTTTGCGTATAGACATCCGCCACTTTCATGCCCAGTGCAGCGCCGATACGGGCGAAGGAATAGACCATCAGCGCTATCAAGGCGCGGTCACGCAGACCGATGGCCGTGCTGATATCGATGCTGTCCAATAACTGTCGGGCTTCCTCGGCATCCAGTACCGGGGTTTTACCGGTCTTGACACTATGCGACGGCCCCCGTACCGAAGTCGCCGGACTGAAGGGGATGATCTGGCCGACCACCAACCAATCAAATAAATGTCGCAGGGCGGCCAGGTGTTGTTTGACGGTGGGTGCGGCCAAGGTATGACCTTGTAGCTCCAGCCAGGTCGCGACATGTAAGGGGGTTATCTGGGTGATGGACAGCACGTTGGCCGTGCTACACCAGATTAGAAATTCGCTTACCGCATGGCTGTAGGCGCGACGGGTATGCGCATTGCGGATGTTGGACACGAAAAACTCCAGAAAGCGGATTTGGGTGCGGTCACTGGCAGCGGCGATTAAGGTCGGCAAGGGGCTTGGTCTGGATAAAGTGATGAGTTGGATCATGAGGGGGGGGTATTTGGCCGGTTTTTTGTGTGTGATAAAGGACATTATCATATATAAGCCGTGCAAGAAAAGGCCTTTAAGTCACAAGCGCCATAAAAAGTAACCGGTATCATGATAAACAGCGCTTGTTGAGTTGATGCGCAAATGATCAAATCTGGATAGTAGTTAATTTGATGATTACGTTTTTTAGGGTGGGGGAGGGGCCATGGCTCATGCCGGTGTGTTTTTTCTGTTTTTTGTTCGGTAAAAAGTTTATTCAGGGACACTTTAAGTGACCCAAAGACCGATAAAGGGCTATTTTGGCCTTATCTTGTTCGGTAAAAAGTTTATTCAAGGATACTTTAAGAGAACAAAAGACCGATAAATGGCCATTTTCGGCCTATTTTGTTCGGTAGAAAATCAGATCGGGAAGCTTTAAGCAAACAAAAGACTGATAAACAGCCCTTTTCGACCTATTTTGTTCGGTAGAAAATCAGATCGGGAAGTTTTAAGTAAACAAAGACGCATAAAGACAAGCCCCTCTGAAAAGGTGTTGGTTTTACAAAGTGATCGTAATTGAATGAAAATTAGCTTGTTGACGACAGCCTGCTCATCGAGAAGAACGGAAAAGCGGCATTTATGGCTTTTTCCGTCCAATCGGCAAAGAAAATGATTTTGACATCTTATGTTCATGGCGGAATATCGCGTTCGGAGACTATGAAACTGATGGGATTTGACTGGTATGGACAATTGCTGGATGCTCTCGCCACAGCCAAGATGAATAAACCGACTCTACCAGAGAATGAGCGTACTGTTATGACGGCTTATGCAAGCAAAATACTGGGGTCAAAATGACACGGCAAAAAAACAGACAAGCCGGGATCATTATTACTGATGCTGGCCAGCTGATTTCATTGGCTCGTGCCGATGCACTCGACATACTGCTTGTCTTTAAGGATGACGTCAGCTTGGTGTACAAAATTAACCCGGGAAGCTTTAAGCAAACAAAAGACCGATAAATGGCCATTTTCGGCCCGCACCCCAATCCTCTCCCAGTGGTCATAGGTATCTACATAAATCATATAGCCGTCATTCCGGCAGGGTGAGCGAGTTGTGCAAATACCTTTGACGGAAGTGGAAGCAAGCGATCCTTCGGTTATTTCATGCACCAGTCTTAGTGGGTTGTTCCTTCATTAAAAACATCCTCTAAATTCGGCGCGGTAATGGCATTAATTAACCATTCTTTGAGCTGATCTTCGCTGGCGTCTTTAAGTCTGTTAAGAACGGCATCCGATAACTCACCAAAACGATGATCCAGCATTAAGCCCAGCATTTTGGCCTCGCCTTCTTGCAATCCTTCCTGTTTTCCTTCCTGCTTTCCTTCTTGTAATCCTTCTTGTTTTCCTTTGGCCATTCCTTTGGCAATCCCCATTCTTTCTACGCTTGTTACGTATTGCATGTTTTCATTCTCCTCAAGCGCTTCTGGTAATCGCATCATCCAATCGATTACACCAAACAGGTCGATAACGCGTTGTTTATCCCATTTTCGTTGATAGAGTAACCTTACCAACAGCCGCTTGGCCTGGTAACGCTCCTGATCGTTCTTTCGAGTCCGTTGTGTCAGGATGTGAGTGGCTGTAACTACCGCAAACGAGTTATCTGCTGCCAATAGTTCATCCACTTTATCGTGATAATCAGTTAGCTTGGCAATCGGAAAACGAATAGAAGTTTCACTGCCCAGCACATTGTAACTGAAATAATCAGGTCGCCAATTGGCATATTCATCGGCCAGCACCGCCAAACTGGCTACCGGTTTATCGTAACGATCGTAAATACGGTAGTTGTAGACAAACATGCGCTTGGCAAATCCTGCTTGCCGGGTTCCTTGTACTTCAATGTGTATATAAATCCATTTTTCATCGCCATTAAGCGCCGTAACCCTGACCAGTTTATCGACAAAACGTTTCCCTAACTCGGCATCCTGCACGACAGCCCTTAGTTCTTGATCCAGAAAAACATGCTCTTTTGACCAATCGATCTGCGCATAAGCCTCTGGAAAATAAAATCCTATGAACTCGGGAAAGTAATGTTCAACGGCTTCTTTCCACGGACTGTCGTAATTATCACTCAAGGTTTCCGTGCCAACCATAAACTCATCCGGTTCCGTCATAAAAGCCTCATCGTTTTTTTCGTGATTATACCCAAAAACAGGCTCTGTGAGTAGGCTGTTGTTTTAAACGGCTACCGACTTCAAGCCATCGGTATCTCCGCTGGATCAAGCCAATAGTGTGGTTTAGAGCGCTCAATTTGCTCTACAAACCCCTATACGTTGAGAGGGGCTTGGCTCACTTCACGCCACTGTCTTGTTCGGTAAAAAGTACGTTAACCCATTTTTCACCGCTTATTGTAGCTTGATACAGCATGCATAAAACTGGTTTTGTAATGTAATAATTACGATAATGTAATAATTATGGTAATTATTACTTTTAAGTAATAATTTTTTTCCTTTTGTGGTATAATAGTTACCTACCAAACCGTTAACAATGGGGTTTATCAATGGCGGCGAATACTAAAGAAAACTGGCTGAAGGAAGAGGAAGTACATAGTGCTTGCGACACGATACGTGCTCGCGGGGAACGAGTATCAACCACGTCGATTTACGAAGAGCTGGGGCAGCGCGGCGGCTTTCAAACCATCCAAAAATTCTTGAAAACCTGGGAAGATAACCACAGTGCGGATCTCGGAGAAATAAAAAATCTGCCAGTTTCAGCTGAAGTGCCGGAAGCCATTAAAGACTTGGGCAATAATATAATCAAAACTTTTTGGACTGAAGCAAAGAACAGAGCCCAGGCAGATCTAGACAGTCAGCGCGAAGCGTTCCGACAAGCCGAAGCGGCAATGAATCTGAAAGTAGATGATGTGGCGGCATTTTCTGAACAACAATCACTCACTATTGACGTCATCAGACAACAAATAGCCGACATTCAAAATCTCTTTAATAACGAGAAAATTGTCAATAGCGAACTGAACGAACTTATTATTCTTAAAAAAGATGAGCTGACAGAGGCTGAAAAAGCACGAGACATTGCCAACAGCGAAATAAAACATCTGACTGAACAGCTCAAAAAAATAGAGGACAACAGCCAGGCTGTAAAGTTAGCGTCAAATGCCGAAATTAAAGCGCTACGCGACGCTATTGATGATCTCAACAAAACCCATGAAGAGGCGCTTGAAACGGCCAAAAACGCGGCTTTTACAGAAATAAAGCAACTAACCGAGCAAGTGGGGAAAGCCTGTGGTAAAAACGATCTTGATGCTGTTGAAATAGTTAATCTTAAAGAGCAAATTAAAATACTGACGGCAGAAAATAAAAGCCTGGATCATCACGCTCACAAATTACAAATCAACCTGGATACGGTTATCGCATCAGGACTTGAAATCAAATCCAATCTTAAAATAGCGCTAGAAGGAGAAAAAGCGGCTAATAAACGAGCCGATATGTTGGCGGGTGAGTTGAATGTCATAAAAAACATCAATGGATAACTTATATCGGTGATTGAAATAATTATTATAGGTGTGCAAACAACCTATTCATTAACGAGGTTAAGTTAACGGCCTGCAAATAAATCGTAAGGCCTGAAACATCACTCAAGACCCTCATTATCTGCACATAAAATACAAGCTATGCTGTGCCTGAAATACGGCCATTTTGATTAATACTTACCCGAACTAAGCGCACGACTAAAAGGCTTGGTAAAAACCGGTGTCATCAGAAAGCACACTGCATTATTTTTTAACCGCTGCCACACCTAACCCTTAGCTGAAAATTGAGTCATGAAAGTCCTGGTCTACAACGAACTTAATCCCAAAACCATTC
>JBAXTQ010000164.1:0-8881 GCA_037130115.1 Methylococcaceae bacterium | reverse complement strand
CGACTCACGGGCCAACAATATTTATCCATTACCGTCAACCGTGAAGCCACTGCACGACACGGCATTAATGCCTCCGATATTCATGATGTCATTGAAACCGCTATCGGGGGCAAAAAAGCAACCGAAATTTATGAAGGTGAGCGACGCTTCTCGGCCGCCGTGCGTTTGCCGGAAGATTTTCGCAATAGCATCGAAGCCATTGGCGCTATTTTGCTGACCTCTCCAAACGGGGCACGTATACCGCTGGGCGATTTGGCGAACATTGGCCTGAATGACGGGCCCTCCCAGATAAGCAGGGAAATGGGTAAACGTCGTATTGTTATTGGTATTAACGTCAGGGATAGAGACTTGGGCAGCTTTGTGGCAGAGCTGCAAAAAACGGTTTCCAGCCAGATTAAACTGCCGGAAGCCTATTATCTGGAGTGGGGTGGACAATTTCAGAACATGGAGCGGGCCTTGGGACATCTTAAAATCATCATCCCTATTACTATCGGTGCGATTTTCTTTGTGCTGTTTATGCTCTTCAACTCGGTACGCTTTGCCGCACTGATTATTCTGGTGTTGCCGTTTGCCTCTATAGGCGGCGTGGTCGCTTTGTTTGTTACCGGCGAATATCTGTCAGTACCTGCCTCGGTAGGGTTTATTGCATTGTGGGGAATCGCTGTATTAAACGGCGTGGTGTTGGTTTCTTATATCCGCAATCTTCGCAACAACGGACTTAGCCAGATACAGGCTATTCGCCAAGGGTGTGCGCAACGCTTTCGCCCGGTCATGATGACCGCCACTGTCGCGCTGCTGGGACTGGTGCCTTTTTTGTTCGCCACCGGCCCCGGTTCAGAAGTCCAACGTCCGCTGGCTATTGTTGTGATTGGTGGACTGATTACCTCAACGTTATTGACACTGATTATGTTGCCAACGCTTTACCGGTGGTTTGAGGAAAAACGCTAAACTGTTTTTTAACAACCCAAACTATTTTTTTAACAAACAAAAGGACATTACCGGGATGATGAGTCATCGATTATCAAAACTTAAGGATCACGATTTCAGTCTATTGGCTAACTTAAAATACGACCTTCCAGCGAGTATTTCGGTCTTTTTGATATCCATTCCACTCTCGTTAGGTATCGCCTTGGCATCCGGTGTACCGCTGTTTTCGGGCTTGATTACCGGTATTGTCGGCGGCATTATCGTCGCACCGTTAAGTGGTTCATCACTGGGTATCAGTGGTGCCTCTGCGGGGCTTGCCGTTATTGTGCTCAACGCCGTTCAAGAACTGGGGTTTAACGCTTTTTTACTGGTCGTAGTCATGGCCGGTGTGTTTCAGATTCTTATGGGCTTGGCAAAAGCGGGTGTTATTGCTTATTACTTTCCCTCTTCCGTCATTAACGGAATGCTGTCCGGGATAGGTATTATTATTTTTCTCAAGCAAATCCCGCACGCACTGGGTTATGACCAGGATTACGAAGGTGATTTTAGCTTTTTTCAAGCGGATAATTATTCTTCATTTTCAGAGTTGTCACACATGCTGGCGTTTATTTCGCCGGGTTCTGTTTTAATTGCCCTCATATCCCTGTTGTTTCTCATTTTGTGGGATCAGCCGTTCATGAAAAAACACCGTTTTTTTCAGTTGTTCAACAATGTGTTAATGGCGGTTATGACCGGAATACTAGCCAATCAGCTGCTGCAAAAATTTTATCCCGAGTTTGCGCTGGGCGGTACTCACCTGGTCATGATTCCGGTCTTTCAAAAGGCAACTGATGTGCTGGGTCAGTTGTATTTTCCTGATTTTTCCCAACTTGCCAATCCTAAAATTTACCTGACTGCCCTCACCTTGGCTCTGGTAGCCAGCCTGGAATCGTTACTGTCGGTAGAGGCGGTTGATAAATTAGATCCGTATAAAAGGGTGACACCGTCCAACCGGGAGCTTATAGCGCAAGGTATCGGTAATATCAGCTCAGGATTGATCGGTGGTTTGCCTTTGACGCAAGTCATTGTGCGTAGCTCCATTAACATCCAATCCGGTGCAAGAACCAAGACCTCTGCTGTTATCCGTGGCCTGCTCTTGCTGTTTGCCGTTATGCTGATACCCAGCCTGTTAAATAAAATTCCCTTGGCGAGTCTGGCGGCCATTCTGCTGGTTGTCGGCTATAAGCTGGCCAGACCGGATGTCTTTAAAACCATGTACAAAGCCGGTCTGTATCATTTCATCCCGTTTTGCGCGACTATTTTAGGCCTGATTTTTACTGATATGCTGATGGGTATCACTATTGGCCTGTCCACTGCGGTGTTTTCGATATTACTGGAAAACTATAAAAGCGCTTTTTATTTTAAGGAGACCTTTATGGGTAATAAAACCATTATCCGCTTGTCTGAACATGTCTCTTTTTTAAACAAAGCCAATATCCTGAAAACCTTCGAACAATTACCAGACAATGCAGAAGTGGTTATTGATGCGACCCGCTCAAAATATATCGATTACGATGTTTACGAAATTATTCAAAACTTTAAAATAGAAGCCAAGTTCAAAAACATTAAACTAACCCTTGAAAATCTTCGCGGCTATGGCGTGCTTGAACCGGTCGAGAATGCGCGTGCGTTAACCTACAACATACAACAATCCTTAACACCGTCGGAAGTATTAACGATACTGAAAGAAGGCAATGCGCATTTTGTAAATAATTTAAATGCCAACCGTAATTTACTGGAACAGGTTAATGACACCCGGCAAGGTCAATTTCCCATTGCCATCATCCTGAGTTGCATGGATTCACGCACGTCTGTGGAGCTGATTTTTGACCAAGGCTTGGGTGATGTATTTAGCACGCGGATAGCCGGTAATATTATCAACGACGACATTCTGGGCAGTATGGAATTTGCCTGTAAGCTGGCCGGTTCAAAGTTGATTGTGGTATTGGGGCATTCGCATTGTGGCGCAATCAAAGGCGCTTGCGCAAAGGTAGAACTGGATCATTTAACAGGACTGTTGCACAAAATAAAACCGGCTGTCGATGCCGTCAATGCAGAAGAATCAGTAGATATTAGCGCCGTTAATAACGACTTTGTGCAAAAAGTGGCCGATAAAAATGTGCAACTGACCGTCAAGCAGATCAGAAACAAAAGTCCTTTGCTGGATGGCATGGAAAAAAACGGTGACATTGGCATCGTTGGCGGTATGTACGATATTGAAACCGGAAAAGTGAAATTCTATACGGATATTTAACGAGTGCAGGGTAGCGATGCAGTTAAATATCCGCATAGAAAAACATTCACCACGAAGACACGAAGAACACGAAGAAAAGCAAAAACGGTTAACGTTCTTATGGTTGCCAAGCTCCAGCTTCCAGGTCTGCATTCCCAAGCTGGAGCTTGGGAACGAGTACAATCTTACTGAGTCAATTTTGGGGAGTACCTCATGAATCTATTGGTTAATCGAAAATTAATGATTCAATTCATTCTGATCTGCATTGTCATCATATTTTACGATGTGGCGTTGCACTCGCTGTTTTTAATTGTGCATATTGCCTTCGAATGGCTTGAGCTGACTCTTGATCATATTATTGAGCATATTTTTCACACAGACCGCCAACAAAGCCAAATCATTGTCTTTTATCTGTTGTGGCTGATTGCGCTTTACGGCCTCTATCGGCTCTGTCGTGCGCTACCCGGTATTTATAACCAACTTAAAGAACAGCTTTTTGCCAGCTGTTTGCAATGTAAATCATATCTTGTCGGTTATTGGAGAGATCAGTCCTCAGTTCAAAAAATAAAATGGCTTACCATTTTTATAGTGAGCTTATCCTGCCTTGTTTTTATTACGTTCAGTTAGGTAGCTTGCAATAAATAACCCCCACCTTATCGTTACCACGCTCCGGCGCTCGTCGTTATACACAAGTGTTCAAGTAAGCCGTCATACCCGCCGGGAAGCGGGTATCCAGTGCCAAGGATGGTAATCTTTGTACGGATTCCGGGTAAGTATTCACCTCCCCCTTTGAAAAAGGGGGATCGAGGGGGATTTATCTAATAAAATCTCCCCTAACCCCTCTTTTTCAAAGAGGGGGACTGAATAACTACGATTCCGGCAGTCCATGCCGGAATGACGTGCTTTGAGATGCTTGTGTATAACGACGAGCGCTCCGGCGCGGGAATGCCGCCAGTGACGCTTGTGCTATCTTTGGGGTATATTGGTTTGGGAATCATAACCCCGCTGCATATCTATATTTGGGGCGTATTGGTTTGGGTTTTGGGTATTGTAACCCTGTTGCGGATAAGGGCGTGGCGGTGGAAAATAAATCGGTTGCGGATAAGGGCTTGGCAGTGCAAAATAAATCGGTTGCGGATAAGGGCTTGGCGGTGGATTATAATGCGGCTGCGTAGTAACCGTATTCGTTTGTTGACCCCCGCTACGCACGATTTCCTTATGACTGTCCCCCGTTTGCATATCGTAAACCCGCCGAATGGCTATCGTTTGTGTGGATTGCTCAGGGTTTTGTGTATCGAAACTCTGTTCCGTAGCTTGCTTTTTCGCGAATTGCTTTGCTTGAATCAATAGTTGCTTGTTCTGTTCCGCTTCCTGTTGCTGTAGAATTCTCCGAACGTCTTCCATGTCATATCCCAAGGCATTGATAGATATAAGAAACAGGGCAATTGTCATTAACGTTTTCATTTATTTATCCCGAGATTGAAGTCGACCTGGACTTTAAACTCAAATATGAAACCATAGCTGTGAATAAATCCTTGGCAGGCATTTAATACCTATCCGACTAAACGACAGATAGGCTCTTTTGTTCTTCTTGCATACCAAAGACACCAATAAACCTGGAATTATCCAGACATTTTGTGCCATCATGATCATCATAGGTATCTACACAAGTACCAGCTCCTTCTCCCTTGAGGGAGAAGGTTGGGATGAGGGGGAATATAACTGCTTGATTTTATTCTCCTCACCCCAACCCTCTCCAGCAGGAGAGGGAGCTTGATGGCTTTCAAGTCATTGTTTTTATTATGCGAAAAAGTTGTGTAGATACCTATGCTCTATGGGGTAGATTTATTTTAAATAACTTTCCCGGGAAAATAGGAAAGTATTTTCGCGAGTTTCCCAAGTACGTTCCTAAAGAGGCCGGTGGGATGTTCGTGTATCTAAAACCAAATCGAGACGAGCCATGAAGAAGATCACGCCATTTCTGCTACTCATACCAATGAACGCCCTGGCGATCTTCAATTACTCAAACGACTACGCCAGCTTCTCTGCCACTGACGTTATCGGCAGGTACTCTGACGGGATAAGAGTCGGAACGCTGATATACGATCTAAAGAAGACTCACAATGGAAGGTTCAGGGCGGCGAGAGTCAAGACTCTGGTTGATTGCGATGACAAGGAGACCAAGGTAGTCGAATTCAGGTATTACGCCAACCTGGAAGATGCCAAGGATGAGCGGATCAACAGTGAATCGATGTCCGTCCAAGGATCTGACTGGACGACACCAGAAAAAGGAAGCATCATGGAGAAATTCGTAACGTTCGCCTGCTCCATCAACGCGTTAGACCTGGGTTCCAATCCCTACAAAGGAATGTCCGAAGAACCGGGGTCGCTATTCGACAGGTGGCTAAGAGAAGAAACGCCTTTTAATTAACCTGCTGTTGTCTAATGTTGATAAACGACCCGCTAAAAAACTGATTTTAAACAAACCGCACCTCAACCATTTCATTCAACCGCTTGCGCCTTAATTCCCAATCCTTCATTACCGCCGTCAGCAAACGATAAAAGGCCGGGCTATGGTTGTGCTCTTTCAAATGACAAAGCTCATGGGTAATGACGTAATCGATGCAGTCTTTGGGAGCCGCTATCAATTCTGGATTCAGAATAATCGTACCCTTGCCGGTACAACTCCCCCAGCGTTTGGACATCAATCGAAGCTGGAAACCTTTATCGTGATGAATATCCAGGCGCTCAAAGCCGTTAACGCATTGTGCATAACGTTCTGTGAACACGATCAAGGCTTTCGACCGATACCAGGCTTGCAAGAGCCTTTGCACGCGTAAGCTGTCGTTGGGATCGCCGGTTTCAATCTGCAATTTTCCACGCGTCAGCTTGACGGTTTCACCCAATCCTTCGATAATTTTTAGCCGGTACTGCCGTCCTAAATAGCGGTGTGTTTCGCCGGAAACATAGCGTCTTTCAGGAAGCGGTGCGGGATAGTTTGCAAATTGCCGCTGTTGTTTGAGAATCCAGGACGCCCGTTTTTTGACCTTGCCGTAAACTTTTTCTATATCTGCCGACAATGGCGCATCGACACTGACTGTGCCGTCCGGGTGGACATGAATAGCCAAGGTTTTACGATCGACATAGTGTAACGAAAACCGGATTTCCGTGTCACCGTACAGAACCGAATAAGGGTGCAGCGGTAATGCGTTCATCGGCAGCAACTAAGAATCCCTGCGTTCGGCAATAGCCAGTATTTGATTAACCATGGTTTCAATTACCCCAAAATCGATGTCCAATTCGTAACGGCCTTTCAGGCTGTAAAAGTAATCTTCGATATCGTTGATGATGTGATTCTTCACATCCTGGCTGCGAGTCCAATCACGGATTTTATGATCCTTTATAATGTCCTCAATACGCAGGGCAATATCCGCCACGAACATTTCCGGCGACAGTTTAGGTACGTCATAGCCGGCCATCGGTTCACGTAAAACACCGTAATAAGCCTGCGCGTCATCACGACCCTTGAGTTTATCAGGCAGTTCGGCGCTGCTTTTACCGCGCAGTGCATCCAAAGTCTCGCGGATTTTTTTCAGATAGTCCCTATCGGACAGGCGTTTCGCCCGATGCTCGGCAATGGCTTCATCGATCATTTGCGAAAGCCGCTTATAGAGCGCGGGGTCTTCTTCCATTTTTTCGGTAATGGTTTTTTTCATTCGCGAGGCAATGGCATCAGCTTTGCCGGTATCACCGTCAATGGCATCGATTTCCTTCTCGAATTCGTCGATGGCGAATAGATTGACCGGTGCGATCAGTTGGATTACGGCATCCGCGCCAATATACTTATTGACCATATTGCGGATTTGTTTCTCGTAAGACGAGTAATCTATCGCCTCGCCATAGCGTTGCTTAACAGCGGTGCGCAGGTTAAGAAAGTATTTTAAATCGTTTTTATAACGGTTGACCTTCGCTTCCGGCGTCTCATCCTGAAACCGCGCATTAGCCAAGGCCAGTTGCAGGGTTTTGGTGAATAAGCTTAATGTTTCATAAAAACGTTGCCGCCGGTCGTCCGGTTCCAGATACCGCTGCATCGCTTCCAGATCTTTTTGATTGCCGACTGCCTTGAACACTTCCCACACATTGGTATGGCGCTGCGGCAACAGGCGGATTTCTTCGCTAACATCGGTCAACGTGCCTTCGATATCGTCCTTATCAAAGCCTTCATTTTCCAACGCCGAATAGGTGTCGATAGCATCGTTCAATTCGCCGAAGATGCCCCGGTAATCGATAATCAAGCCGTACTCCTTGCCTTCAAACAGCCGGTTCACACGGGCGATGGCTTGCAGGATGTTATGTTCCTTGAGGCGTTTGTCCAGGTACAACACCGCATTCCGGGGCGCATCGAAGCCGGTCAGCAACTTGTCCACGACAATCAAAATCTCCGGCCCTTCGGAATGTTTAAACGCGGCAATAATACTGTCCTGATATTTTTTTTCGTTGCCGTACTTGGCCATCATCGCCTTCCAGAAGACCTGCACATCTTCCAGCGTATTCTCGTCGACGCTGGTATTGCCTTCGCGGGTATCGGGCGCAGAAATGATCACTTCCGTGGATACATCCCCAAATTCGTCGAAATACCGCTTATAACGTAAGGCCATGGCCTTGCTGGAAACCGCCAACTGGCCTTTTTTGCCGGTGCCTTTAAAGTTGTTTTTGAAATGTTGGCCGATGTCGTAGGCAATCTCGGCGATGCGTTGATCAGACTTGCTCAATTCTTCTTCGCGGCGAAATTTGTTCTTCAAGTCCGCTTTTTGCTGTGCGGTCAGATCCCGGGTAATGCGCTCAAACCATTTGTCAATCTGCGCCTGGTCGCCATGCAGCTCGCTCATGCGACCTTCGTAAAGCAAAGGCGTGACGGCACCATCGGCAACGGCCTGGTTCATGGTGTATTTGTGAATAAAACCGCCAAACTTTTGGGCGGTGGTCTTTTCCTTTTTAAGTAACGGCGTACCGGTAAAGCCGATATAACAGGCACTAGGGAAAACATTCTGCATTTTGGCGTGCGACACGCCGTATTGCGAGCGGTGTGATTCATCAACCAAAACAAAAATATTGCTGCTTGCATCGCTGATTTTGCGCCGGCGACTGGCCGATTCAAATTTATCAATAAGCGTGGTAATAATACCGGCCTTGTTATGGGCAATCAGTTCCAGCAGATGTTCGCCGGTTTTGGCTTGGACAACCGTCTTGCCACAAGCCAGGAAGGTTTTATAAATCTGGTCATCCAAATCAACCCGATCAGTAACCAGCATAATTTTTGGATTGAGAATCGCCGGTGCCAATACCAAGGCCTTGGCCAACATGACCATCGTTAACGATTTACCCGAACCGGTGGTGTGCCATATCACGCCACCGCGACGCTGGCTGTCACCACGACTTTGCGTCACGCGCTCCACCGTTGCTTTGACCGCGAAATATTGTTGATAACGGCAGATTTTCTTTTCCTTGTTATCAAAGACGATGAACTGATAAATCAGCTCCAGCAAGCGTTCCGGCCTTAACAGGCTGTGTATGGCTTTATCCTGCGGCGAGGGCAAACGCTCGCCCGATTGCCAAAGTTGTTCCATAAAGTCAGCCATTCAGAGCATTCCTTAAAAATAATTGGCATCCCCTACGTGCTTT
>JBAXTQ010000163.1:0-9032 GCA_037130115.1 Methylococcaceae bacterium | reverse complement strand
TATTAGATAAATCCCCCTCAATCCCCCTTTTTCAAAGGGGGAGGTGAATACTTATAAATCTTCGTGTTCTTCGTGTCTTCGTGTTCTTCGTGTCTTCGTGGTGAAATGTTTTAACTTGATGTCTATGGTTTACCAGGATTGTAATTTTAATAAATACGTGACAAAAAGCCGTCTGCGGCCGGTGTAAAGTGCAAAATAGTTACCCATAATGAATATAAAATGTGTCCCTGGAAGCGTGTTGTTGTGTGCTCTGGTTTTTTTCTCCAATACCGTTTTTAGCAATACGCTGGAGCAGCAACGGCAGGCTTTTTTGTTGGCAGAAAAGCTGGCGGCGCAGCGCAATGAGAGTGCGTTTTTATCCGTAAGCGCCACGTTGGCCGATTATCCGCTTTATCCCTATTTGCAGTATCAGTGGTTAAAAAATAATTTATCGGAAACTGATAAAATCCTGGGCTTTTTATTAACCTATAAAGACTCCCGCTACGTTGATTTACTCCGCACCGATTGGCTGAATTATCTCGCTAACAATGAACGTTGGCTTCAATTTATCAATAATTATCAAGCCGGTGATAATACGGCGCTTGAATGTCGGTTTTATTGGGCAAATTATAAGGTAGGTAATCAAGAACTGGCTTTGAACGCGGCCAAACGTTTATGGACGGTCGGCGACCGGCAGCCTGAAGCATGTGATGACTTGTTTTCGGTGTTGGCGATATCGCCTGTTTTTACAACGGATTTGATTTGGCAACGTTTTGAATTAGCTTTAAAGAAAGATAATAAATCCCTGGCAAGTTATATACTGCGATTTCTGAATGAGCCGGATCAAGCCACCGCTGAATTCTGGTTGCAGGTTCATAAAAAGCCCTCACTAATCGAAGGCGGTCTGTTTATGGGAGCCGATGATCTTTACGGTCGTATCTTTGCGCACGGTGTGGATCGATTGGCTCAAGCAGACCTGGATTCGGCGCTGGGTCTTTGGGATAGTAGAAAGCGAAATTTTGTTATCAATAACCAAACTGCCCAACAAATTGAGCGCAGACTGGCGCTGGCCTTGGCGCGTGCGCGTGATAACCGGGCATTCAATCGCTTGAATCAGTTGCTTACTGTTGATGCAGAGGTCAGGGAATGGAAAGTCAGGGCGGCTTTGTTTGAACAAAATTGGCAGCATGTAGCACAAGCACTGGCGGGATTAACCCCTGAAGAGCAACAAACGCCACAGTGGCAATACTGGCAAGCCCGCTCTTTGATCGAAACCGGCAACGTTTTGCAGGGGCTGTCTGTTTTTAATCAGCTGGCGCAAGACAGAAGTTACTATGGATTTATGGCGGCCGATGCGGTCAATAAGCCCTATAACCTGGCTGATAAACCGGTTGTTATCATGGGGGATGCGCTTGAAAAGCTGGCGCAAACAACTGATTTTAAGGCGATTCAAGAGTTGGAAATCTTAAGCCGCGATGCCGAAGCAAAACGACAATGGTGGTTTACGGTAAAAAAACTACCCAAAGAACAAATCTTGCTTGCCGCTAAATTAGCCCAACGGTGGCAATGGGATCAGGTCGCCATTATGACGTTGGTTAAAGCGGATTATTGGGATGATTTGGCATTGCGATTTCCGATGAGTTATTTGGATCAGGTTCAGAGCAATGCGGATTGGCAACAGCTAGACCCCGCTATTATTTTTGGTTTGATTCGTCAGGAAAGTATGCTGGATAAGAATGCAAAGTCGGCAGTCGGTGCGCGTGGCTTAATGCAAATCATGCCGGAAACGGGTCAGCAAATAGCGCGTAATCTTAACGAGCCTTGGCAGACGGAAAATAGTTTGTTTAATCCGGATATTAATATTAAATACGGCGCTTTTTACTATAAACAATTATTGAACCGCTTCGATGGCCATTTTGCACTGGCAGCGGCGGCTTATAATGCGGGGCCAAGCCGGGTAGTTAAATGGTTGCCTTATGATAAGCCGGTTGCCTCCGATATTTGGATAGAAACCATTCCTTTTAAAGAAACCAGAAAATATGTAACTTCTGTACTATCCTATGCCATTATTTATCAGCAACGACTGCAAAGAAATGCATTAAAAATCACCGGATTGCTCTTTGATGTGCGTCCCCGCTAAAATTTGAGCTGATTTTTTTCAGTGTCTGTTAGATAATACCCTCATTAAACTATAAGAATAATTACAAAGGTACATAAATAGCATGCAGAAACAGCATAGTTTTACGCGCGAAGAACTATTAAAGTCCGGAAGGGGAGAGCTGTACGGACCTAAAAATGCGCAATTACCCCTGCCAAACATGCTGATGATGGATCGTATTACGCATATATCGGATGAAGGCGGCACTTATGGAAAGGGTGAAATTATCGCTGAGCTGGATATAAATCCTGATTTGTGGTTTTTTGCTTGTCATTTTCAAGGCGACCCTGTGATGCCAGGTTGCTTAGGGTTAGATGCCATGTGGCAACTGGTAGGCTTTTATTTGTGCTGGATGGGTGGGCCGGGCAAAGGACGCGCTTTAGGTGTGGGCGAAGTTAAATTTACAGGGCAGGTATTACCCACCGCCAAAAAAGTAACCTACCGGATTAATTTGAAAAGACTGATTATGCGCAAACTGGTAATGGGTATAGCAGATGCCACCATGGAAGTTGATGGAAAGGTAATCTATGAAGCGACCGATTTGCGGGTTGGTTTGTTTACTTCTACAGAAGATTTTTAGGGGTTAAAAGAAAAATGAAAAGAGTCGTTGTAACCGGATTAGGCATTGTTTCCAGTATTGGGAATAACCGGAATGAGGTCGTCGATTCCTTAAAGCAAGGTCGATCAGGAATCACTTTTGCAAATGTTTATGAGGAGTTGGGTTTTCGCAGTCACGTACATGGCGCTATTAATATAGACCTGGACGCATTTATCGACCGTAAAACAAAACGTTTTATGGGTGACGGAGCCGCTTTTAACTATATCGCGATGCAGCAGGCCATTGATGATTCAGGTTTAACCGAGGCCGATGTGTCTAATTTTAGAACCGGTCTGGTGATGGGTTCAGGCGGCCCTTCCACATCAAACATTGTTGACGCGGCCGATATACTGCGTGAAAAAGGCATTAAAAAAGTCGGCCCCTACATGGTGCCCAGAAGCATGTCCAGCACTAATACGGCTTGTCTGGCAACACCCTTTAAAATTAAAGGTGTCAATTACTCCATTAGTTCAGCCTGTGCGACCAGTGCCCATTGTATTGGTCATGCTATGGAGTTAATCCAGATGGGCAAACAGGATGTGGTGTTTGCAGGTGGCGGCGAAGAAGTTCACTGGACGATGTCGGTGTTGTTTGACGCAATGGGGGCATTGTCTTCCAAATATAATGACACACCGACTACCGCGTCCAGGCCTTATGATGAAACCCGTGATGGTTTTGTTATTTCCGGTGGCGGCGGTGTTTTAGTCATTGAAGAGTTGGAGCATGCCAAAGCGCGTGGTGCCAAAATCTACGCAGAACTGGTCGGTTACGGCGCAACGTCTGACGGTTATGATATGGTTCAACCGTCTGGTGAAGGTGCAGTGCGCTGTATGCAACAAGCAATGGCCACAGTTGATGGCAAGATTGATTATATCAATGCGCACGGAACCAGTACACCGGTTGGCGATACCAAAGAACTGGGCGCTTTGCGTGAGGTGTTTGGTGCAGGCAATGTGCCTTGGGTCAGTTCCACCAAATCACTGACCGGTCATGCCTTAGGCGCTGCCGGTGTTAATGAGGCCATTTATTCATTATTAATGATGGAAGAAAACTTTCTGAGTGCTTCCGCCAATATAACGCAACTTGACCCAGGCGCAGAAGGCATCCCTATTGTTTGTGAGCGCCAAGATAATTTGACTTTAAATACCATTATGTCCAACAGTTTTGGCTTTGGCGGTACTAACGCGACATTAATTTTTCAGCGTTACAACGGCTAACAATAGCTTTTGTAGGTCGGGTTAGCGTAGCGTAACCCCATACGCATCAACTTAAAGATATTAATTCACCACGAAGACACGAAGTTCACGAAGAAAAACCAAAGCAAAATCTTCGTGTTCTTCGTGTCTTCGTGGTGAAATGTCTTAAGATACTTCGATTTGTCGGGTTACGCTACGCTAACCCGACCTACGCAAGCAAAATCCTCTCCTTCCCTAGCAGACTCAATGCAAAAATCCATATTTCAATTTAACAAATTACAAAAACGACTGCGGCATACGGTCGGTGACGCGATTGCCGACTATAACATGATCGAGAATGGCGATAAGATCATGGTCTGCCTGTCAGGAGGCAAAGATTCCTATACCTTATTAGACATCCTAATGGGTTTACAGAAAACCGCGCCGGTTGAGTTTGAGCTGATAGCCGTCAACCTTGATCAAAAACAGCCGGGATTTCCCGAGCATGTATTGCCGGCTTATCTTGAATCCTTGGGCGTGCCTTATCATATCATTGAAAAAGACACTTACAGTGTGGTCAAACGCGTTATTCCTGAAGGCAACACCACGTGCGGCTTGTGTTCACGCCTGCGGCGCGGCACTTTATACGGGTACGCCGAAGCCAACGGTATTAGCAAAATAGCGTTGGGCCATCATCGTGATGATATTTTAGAAACGTTTTTTCTGAATATTTTTTACGGTGGCAAGCTCAAGGCCATGCCGCCCAAATTATTGAGTGACGATAAAAAGAATATCATCATCAGACCGCTGGCCTATACGCGTGAGAAAGAAATAGAACGCTTTGCTGCCTTCAAGGATTTTCCTATTATTCCCTGTAACTTGTGCGGCTCTCAGGCAAACCTGCAAAGACAAGCGATGAAAGTCATGTTGGCGAGTTGGGACAAGCAATTTCCAGGACGACTGGAAACCATCTTTACCAGTCTCCAGAATGTTGCGCCTTCACAATTAGCTGACCGGAAATTATTTGATTTTGCTGGATTGATGCGCAGCGAGCAAGCTGACGAGCAGGATGTTTCATTGAATGCAGGTTTGGACGTATTAGCCTTGTAAGGGCTGATTTAAGTTGCTGCGCCACTTTTTTACAACCTTTCAGCCTGTCGGGAATGCCTGCTTGCCGTTGCTTATTTATAACGAGCATTCCCTGGCTGTCTGGTTAATTTTAATAATTGCTCTTGTACACCTATGACACCCATACAATATATTGACACCCCTGATCAACTGGCCACACTGTGCGAACAGATAAAAAAAGAAACCTGGCTGGCGCTTGATACCGAATTTTTGCGTGAAAAGACCTATTATCCAAAATTTTGCCTGTTGCAAATAGCAACGCCGGAATGGGTTGCCTGTATTGATCCGATAGCCTTGCCTAATCTGGATAGTCTTTTTGAGGTGATATACAATCCGGCTATCGTAAAAGTCTTTCATTCCTGTCGACAAGATCTGGAAATTTTTCATCAATGGACCGGCAAACTGCCTGCACCGATTTTTGATACCCAAATAGCTGCACCTTTGTTGGGTTTTCAGGATAATCCGGGTTATGCCATGCTGGTTTCCAGCTTGTTAAGTGTTAACTTAAACAAAGCCCACACCCGTGCAGATTGGAGCAAACGTCCTTTAACGGAAGCGCAAATTGAATACGCCGCCGATGATGTCATTTATTTATGCCAGATTTATAAAATCATGGTTCAAAAACTGACCGAATTAGGTCGGATTGATTGGCTAAAACATGACTTCGCCGAACTGACCAATCCTGCGCTTTATAAGGTAGAGCCTGAAAAAGCCTGGTTTAAAATAAAAGGCAAAAATAAACTAACCGGAAAACAGTTGTCCATTATTCAGGCGCTGGCGCAATGGCGAGAAAAAACCGCACAAGCTGAAGATCGCCCTAAAAGCTGGTTGTTACGTGATGAGTTGCTGTTTGATTTGGCCAAACTACAACCCGAAACGGTTGAGGAATTGGCTAATGTACGAGGCATTAATGAGCGGGCCGTTAACCGTTATGGCAAAGAACTGTGCCAGTTAATTACCGATGCCAAAAATCGTGCTCCGCTGCCTTTACATGAAAAAGACCGACCCGCCAAAAAAACCCAGCAAGAAGAAGCCATACTGGATATTTTAACGGCCTTGGTAAGAATACGCGCAGAAGAAAACGCCTTAAATCCGACTATTCTGGCCTCACGTAAAGACCTTGAAGAACTGTTGTTTAACGATGACGAGGATTGCCCATTACTGCATGGCTGGCGCTTTACCATGGCGGGTCGGGAATTGGTCGGCTTGTTAAAAGGCGAGTTGTTACTGGGCATCGACTCGGATAAATTGGCTATTATTGAAAAATAAATTTTTAGTGCGGATGGCCATTTGTAGAAATGCTCATGAAATAACTTTGGCCTCTCGCTCCCTCTCCCACCGGGAGAGGGTTGGGGTGAGGGTATATAAAGGGTCAAATTATTTCATGCACTTCATGTAATGGAAATTTAATTTCTGAAAGACAACAGACCCTAAACCTATGACTCCAATTACCGATCAAATATTCGATAGTTTACAAACCGTGCAACGTCCCGGTGACTTTTATGCCACCGGCCGCCTGGATATTTTCTTGCCGCAATTGGAAGTTGCCGGTGTCGGCAGGATTGCCTTGCCCTTATTATCAATGCAGGCAGAACAACTGGTGGCTATGGCCGAACAAGCCCCTTATGGTCGCGGTCAAGAAACCTTGGTCGATACCGACGTGCGGCGCACTTGGCAGATTGATGCCCGGCAAGTCACCATCAAGGGTAAACATTGGTCGGAAAATCTGAACACGATTGTCAGTAATTGTGCGGCAGGATTAGGGGTGAGTGGCGAGGTACAGGCGGAGCTGTATAAGCTGCTGGTCTACGATGCGGGCAGTTTTTTTGTCAGCCATCGCGACACCGAAAAAGCGCCGGGCATGTTTGCCACCTTGGTCATTGTCTTGCCCTCGGAATATCAAGGCGGCGAACTGGTGGTAAAGCATCACCAAGAGGCGGTCACCCTGGATTTACATTGTGACGATGCCGCCGAAATTGGTTATGCCGCGTTTTATGCCGATTGCGTGCATGAGGTATTGCCAGTCACTCAAGGCTGTCGACTGACCTTGATTTACAATCTGGTTCGCGCCGATAAACAATTGCCATTGCCGAAGCCGCCGGATTACCATCAAGAGCAAGATTTGGTAGCGGCCTTGTTGCATAAGTGGTCGAACTTACTGAGTGCGAAACATAGCGACGAAATACCGGAAAAACTGATTTACCTGCTGGAACATGCCTATACGCCCGCAGAGTTGGGATTTGATGCCCTAAAAAACGCCGATGCGGCAGTGGCTGAGGTGTTGGTGGCGGCCGCTGAACAAAGCGATTGTGACATTCACTTGGCTTTGGTGTCGGTTGAGGAAAGCGGCAGTGCTGAATATTCCGGTGGCTACGGAGGTCATTGGGGTGATGAGCCTGAGGATGACGATTTTGAAATTGTCGAAGTCGATGAGCGCACCGAAACCATTTCCGAATGGCGGCGCAGGGATGGCAAACCCTCACCTTTGCCTACACTGCCGTTTAGCGAGCATGAATTTTGCCCAACGGCGGCTTACGAAGCTATTGAGCCTGATGACATCGAGTTTCAAGAAGCCACCGGCAATGCAGGGGCTTCTTTTGAACGCACCTATCAAGCGGCCGCCTTGGTGGTTTGGCCTAAAGCATTCAACCTGGCTATTATTAACCAAGCAGGATTCGCGGCGACATTGCCGGTGTTGCGGGATTTTTGTCAACGTTGGGAAGATGCAGGCCAAGACCAAAATTCAAGCCTATGGCAAGATGCTCATACGCTGGCGGGTTATATGTTGCGCGATATCTTTCGCGAAAACCCCAACAACCCTAATGGCTATCAAAGCCGCAGCAGTGCTCATGAATTTTTAGAGTGTCTGTTTCGTTTGCGTGACAGCCATTGTGTCAATGGTTATTGGCAGGGTATCTCCAAGCGCGGTTTTTATCAAAAGAAAGACAGTGCGGCACTGGTGCAAACCGCAACGCTTGTGCCTTGGCCTAATGTGGTCAGCACTTTGGAGCAAGCGTTCTCTTTAAGTGCCGGTAAAGCATACCAAGATTGTGCGGCGCTATTGGCCGACTTATGTGTTGCCGAACCCGATACTGCCCCAGACCTCAATAATGCAGCGCAAATCTTATGGGCGACACTGCCGGGAGACCCGCAACGTTTCCCTGAGCTACAGCCTTGGGAACGTGGCAGAATGACCGTCAGCAATGAATTAGTGGCCAATATTTTGACCGGTTTCAGTGCCATCAATACCGCATTGGCCGATAATGCGCTGGCTTATTTTCTGGCTTGGCCTGCTGTTTATGATGTGGATAAAGTCTTGGTGCCAGCAGCCTTGTCCCTCACCCAATCCGAGCTCTATCGTAATCTGCCGGTTATCACGCACTTGCGGACAGCGGTGATTAAGCATATCAACGTGCGGGTAGAGATGGTATTGGAACCGCCAGCAGATTGGCGACGGGACAGCCAAATAAATTGCAGTTGTAAAGATTGCACGGCATTGAAGTTATTTTTGGACGACCCGACGCAACCTAAATGGTACCTCAAGGCCGTTGAGGCAAGACGCAAGCATGTTGAACAAATAATCAAACAACATCCAAACGATGTCAATTGCGCTACTCAACGCATCGGCAGCCCCCATACATTAATTTGCACCAAAAACCAGGCCAGTTACCTACGCCGTGTTGACCAACGCACGCATGACTTGAATATGTTGACGAGTTTGGGTTATGACGGTCAATCGTAAGGATTCGTTTAAATAACGGGGGGCAATAGCTGGGGTCAGGGTAAAGTTAAGTTTGCTCTGAACCCCGTTATTTTATAGCGGAAGATCTTCTTAAACATCTGTAGCGGGTAGGATGGGCAAAGGCAATGCCGTGCCCATCGTGCTCTAATGTCGTGTTTATGGGCACGCTACCGCTTTGCCCATCCTACTGGCTACGTCGTGTTGACCAACGCACGCATGACTTGAATATGTTGACGAGTTTGGGTTATGACG
>JBAXTQ010000162.1:0-9082 GCA_037130115.1 Methylococcaceae bacterium | reverse complement strand
CCCTTAACCACAAAGGAGCAAGAATATGGCCGCCACCGCTTATGTACGAGCAAGAATCGACGAAAAACTTAAAGAAGAAGCCACCGCTGTGCTGGCAGATATGGGGCTTACCGTATCCGACGTGGTACGTATTGTTTTGACCAAGGTTGCAAAGGAAAAAGCACTGCCTTTCGAGATGCGCGTTCCCAATAAACTGACTGCTGAAACGCTCGCCAAGAGTGAACGCGGTGAAGATATTCATCATGCTAAAGATGCTAATGAGCTCTTTGAACAGCTTGGCATCTGATGCGGCAGCCCGACTACTCCGGCCAGTTCAAGCGTGATGTGAAGCAATCTCAAAAGCGAGGTAAAGACATGAGTAAGCTCAAAACATTATTAGGCTTACTGATTGAAGGTCAGTCGTTGCCAGCAAGCTATCTTGACCATCCACTGAAAGGTAGCTGGAAAGGGTTTAGAGATGCCCACATTGAGCCGGATTGGTTGCTGATATACAAAATCATGGGCGATGTAGTGCGCTTTGAGCGTACAGGTAGACATGTGGATTTGTTCGATGAATACTAACGCAGCTTACTGTGTAAATAACCACCCTGGGCATTCATGACCCGTCGATTCAAAAAAAAGCGCCCATCTTTCATTACGCTGCCTCGGCATAAACGCAGCAATGAGGTTATCCGTCTCAAAGGACGAATTAAGCGCGACTCTGACGAATATGGTGGGATGTTCACAAGTCACTTGGTTCTCGATGAACCTGGTAGACCGGATTTATACAATCAGTGGTTTGACTTCTATTTTCCCGGTCAAGATCGGTTCACCATCTGGAATGCGGAAATTGTGACAGCACGCAAGGCATTTTGGGATGCAGCCCATGAGCTTGCTTACCAACGCACGACGGCAATGTTGACGCCAGAAGAACGCGCTGCCGAGTCCAATATAGAGTTTGAACCTGCGGATTTTTCCAGCACCGGCAAAGTCTTGAGTTACAAACTTGTTGGACGTAAGAAGATGCAGTACGAGAAATTCAGTGGACTGACTTTTTACGAGCAGTTGGAAAAGCTGGAATCCGAGATAATCCGTGAAACGCCACCCACTATTCATGAGTCTTTCCGGCTTGATCCTAGCTATGCCTACGGTATTGGGCTATTCATCATTCTTGATGTAAACGTAATCGACCGTGCAGCGATTGAGCAAGCCATCACCAAATTTCGATTAATTAGTGAAACCGATTGGCATGCTGCTATTCCAGTACTGCGTGAGCGACTGCCCGTTGTGAGCGAAAAAGAAGCTTTGGCAGCTATTTAGAATTAGTTAAAACGAAAAATCGTTTGCCGAACCTGTCCATAAAACAACCGCTTGACGGAGCCGGTGACAGACAGCTCACGACCCAATCCGGTCATAGGCCCCCAATATTCTAACGTCCGGTTCACTACTGTAAGCAGCCAATCGATTCTGGCGAACTAACTGACACTATTTGCTATTAGCAGCCCATCACCTTTGAGCAAATCGATCATAGGAAGGTCAGAAATCTTTACGCATTCTTAACATCTTTAAAAACGTGACAATGCGTAGAAATATCAAAGCCGCATGTGTTTCGAGTTAGTGCATATAGGTATTTATACGTATTGATTATTTAATTAAAAATGTTAGGATGCCGTCCATCAGTTGTTGGAATGCATGGGCGTTTTACATTTTCACTTTAATTCTCGATGACCGTCAGCGGTCAGAAACAGCTCTTAGCTATACCTCAGCTCCACCCTATCAGATTACAAAAATGGTTCGTTGATAATAACTCTCCATTATTGTAATTTTTTGCTGTAAATAGACTTCCTTAAGGTTAAACCTGACAGAAGGTAAGCGTTGAAAGTCGCGGATCCCGAGTGGAAAGCCAGACTTCCGAATGCGCTCTCGTCAGGGTGGCCATGTAGGAGGCTTTTTGTGGAGGGGACGATGAGCGAAAACAAGAATAAGGAATCTGCTCAACCAGATACATCAGGTAAGCAGGATAATCTGGTTCATGCACCGACGTTAAATTTGCCTAAAGGTGGCGGTGCCATTCATGGCATAGGGGAGAAGTTCGCGGCAAATCCAGTCACGGGCACTGGCTCTATGTCAATCCCCATTGCTACCAGTCCTGGCCGCTCCGGCTTTGGCCCGCAACTTTCTCTTTCCTACGACTCAGGTGCCGGCAATGGCCCCTTTGGCTTGGGTTGGAATCTCTCGCTGCCTACCATCGCGCGGAAAACTGATAAAGGCTTGCCTTACTATAACGATGCCGATGAGTCCGATGTATTCCTATTGTCCGGCTCCGAAGATTTGGTACCGGTGCTGGCTAACAATCTGCTCCCCGCTTACGATGATAAAAGCGCCCCCGGTTATATTATTTACTTTTACCGCCCTCGAATAGAAGGACTATTTGCCGATATCGAACGCTGGCTAAACACAACCTCTGGTGAAAGCCATTGGCGCACGATCTCCAAAGACAATATCACAACAATTTTTGGCAAGACCGAAAATTCCCGCATCGTCGATCCGGATAACAGCACGCATATCTTCAGCTGGCTCATCTCTGAATCCTATGATGATAAAGGCAATGCCATACTTTACGAATACAAGCAGGAAGATACGGCAAACATCCAATTAACTACGCAGGCGAATGAACGTAACCGCACCCGCAGTGCGAACCGTTATTTAAAGCGCATAAAATATGGCAACACCACTCCTCGACAAAATAATGAAGCACTAATCCTGCGTAAGGATTGGCTATTCGAAGTCGTATTCGATTATGGCGAACACTACGAAGATACCGCCAACCAAACATGCACGATCGATTTTGAAGGCAATAACCACACATGGCCCGTCAGAACCGATCCGTTTTCCACTTACCGCCCCGGCTTTGAAGTACGCACCTACCGGCTTTGCCGCCGCATACTGATGTTTTATCACTTCAAAGAATTAGGCACACCCAATTATCTGGTTAAATCCACAGGATTCAAATACGCCGAAAGCCCGGTCTTTTCGCTGATTAGCTCAGTGACACAATCCGGTTATGAACGCGATCACGGTAACACTTACCACAAACGCTCATTGCCGCCCCTTAAGTTCACCTATTCGCAAGCAGTGATCCAGGATAAAATCCACGAACTCGATGATGAAAGCTTGCGCAATTTACCGGAAGGGCTGGATGGTGTTCGTTATCAATGGGTCGATCTCGATGGCGAAGGCTTGACCGGCATACTGACCGAACAGGCTGACGCGTGGTACTACAAGCGTAATATCGGCAACGGCAGTTTCGCAGAACAGGCGTTGGTGGCACGCAAACCCTCACTCGCCGCCTTGGCTTCCGGAAGACAACAATTGCTCGATCTGGCGGGCGACGGTCAATTGGATCTCGTCGAATTAGAACCGCCCCTGGCAGGTTTTTATGAACGCACAGTTGATGAAAACTGGGACCCGTTCGTTCCGTTCAAATCTCTACCCAATATTGCCTGGCATGATCCCAATCTCAAATTCATCGATCTGACCGGTGATGGCCATGCCGATGTGCTGATCAGCGAAGACAATGCCTTTACCTGGTATGGCTCATTAGCCGAAGCCGGTTTCGGGCCTGCTCAAAGAGTCAATCAGACACTTGAAGAAGAACGTGGTCCACGCCTGGTATTTGCCGACGGCACCCAATCGATTTATCTCGCCGACATGAGTGGCGATGGCCTGACTGACCTCGTGCGCATACGCAATACTGAAGTGTGTTACTGGCCCAATTTAGGTTACGGACGTTTTGGCACGAAAGTCACGATGGACAATGCGCCGCACTTCGACTACCCGGATCAGTTTGACCAACGCCGTATCCGGCTTGCCGATATTGACGGCTCCGGCCTCGTCGATATCATTTATCTGGCGACGGACGGCGTCAAACTCTATTTCAACCAAAGCGGCAATGGTTTCAGTCCAGTACGCACACTCGCTGGTTTCCCCAAAATCGATAATCTCAGCGCCGTACAGGTGGTTGATTTGTTCGGCAATGGCACCGCCTGCCTGTTGTGGTCATCCCCATTGCCAGGCGCGGCCCGCAGCCCGTTACGTTATATCGATCTGATAGGCAGTAACAAACCACACCTATTACTCGAAACAACCAACAATTTCGGCGGCAAAACCGTCGTCGAATATGTAGCGTCCACCCAATTCTATCTTGCCGATAAAGCGGCAGGAAACCCGTGGATCACCAAATTGCCTTTCCCTGTGCATGTCGTTGCCAGGGTTACCGTCATCGATCATTGGCGGAACACGGAATTTAGCAGCACCTACAGTTATCATCATGGCTACTTCGATGGTATCGAACGCGAGTTTCGCGGCTTTGGCCGTGTCGAGCAGGTGGATGTGGAAAGTTATGGCAAGTTCGAGCAAGGCAACATCGCCAGCCCCTATATCACTGACAACCACGAACTTTATCAGCCCCCGATCAAGACTATCACCTGGTACCACACGGGAGCCGCGATCGATCGTCAGCGCATTCTGACTCAATTCGAACAGGAATATTTCCCCGCCCGCTATCTGCAAGGGACAAGCTTTAATGAAAAAGCACTACCCGAACCGGAACTTACCGCCGATCTGAGTGCGGACGAATGGCGTGAAGCCCTACGAGCCTGTAAAGGTATGGTGCTGCGTCAGGAAAGTTACGAACTGGATGTCGATGCGATCCATGCCGAAATCTCCCGTGAAGTTCCGGTGCGCCTGTATTCAACGGCAACCCATAACTGCCATATTGAATGCCTGCAACGCAAAGCCACTAATCAACATGCGGTGTTTTTGGTCACCGAGAGCGAGGCGATCACCTACAACTACGAGCTGGATTTAATAACCAAGCCGTTCAAGCCCGATCCCCGCATCGCCCACACCCTTAACCTCCGTCACGACGTATACGGTAATCCGCAGCAATCGGTTGCAATAACCTACGGACGTGTTGTTTCAGTTCAACAGGCAGAATTGCCAAACACAGGCGCAATCAATATAAAATTGATTAATGAGATACAGGAACAAACACATATCGCCTATACAGAAACACGGTATACCAACGATATCATCTTGCCGGAACCAGCAGGCACAGGGCAAATAAAACCTACAAAACATTATCGCCTGCGTCTTCCCTACGAAGTCAGAACCTACGAAATCACAGGCATACCCACACCAGCCAATCTTTACTTTACTATTGAAAATCTGCGCAACTATACATTTTGTGAGGATTCTTTCTACCCTCCCACCGTTCCAACCGGTCAACAAATCAGCCTGACATCCCTGCAATATCACCAGCAGCCACAGGCAAACACACCCCATCGCCGTATAGTTGAGCATGCTTGTACACGCTACTTTGATGATGGGGATGACAGCACGGGTAAACCTAAAACGCCTTTGGTCCCATTGCCATTAGGCCAACTCGGCACTCGCGGTTTGAAATATGAAGATTACAAATTGGCGCTAACCGACGACCTGCTCGACGCGGTTTTCAAGCAGTTCAATCCAGAGACCGGGGCCTTACTGGACGACAAGCTGGCTTGGGAAATTGACAGCGGTATCACCACCCGTGAGCGCTTTGCAGAACCCATTGAACCCGATTCGCACTACCTTAAAAGCGGTTACATACTCGGGATTGGCATTAACTCTACGCTTACTGATCAGTACTGGATGCGTTCCGGCACTGCGGGTTTTGCACACGATGCTAATAGCCATTTTTATCTGCCTGAAGAATACACCGACCCTTTCGGCAACAAAACCAGGCTGATATATGACTTACACGATTTGTATGTTCAGTCCAGTCAAGATGCACTAGGCAACACGGGTAGTATTACCCGATTTGATTACCGCGTGCTTGCCCCAAGCGAGATGATAGATGCCAACGGCAATCACTCGGAAGTGGTTTTTGACATCTTGGGCTTACCCGTTGCCGCAGCAATTAAAGGCAAAGAGCTTGCTGCCAATAAATGGGAAGGTGACGATTTAACCAGCTTTGACTTTTCCTTACGTAACCCTTCATCGCAAGCTATTCAGGCGTTTTGCACAGCTACTGAAATGGATGAAACAGCAGCAAGGGATTGGCTAGGCAGAGCTACAACGCGTTTTGTGTATCACTTTGGTGATGAGAATGGCGAATGGAACAAACGCATGGCAGGCGCTTGCAGCATTAAGCGTGAACGCCACCAATCTCAAGTTGATATTGATACCGAAACGGACATTAAGAAAAAACACCCGATTCAAGTTTCGCTTGAATGCTCCGATGGTGGCGGCAACGTGCTGATGAAAAAAGTTCAAGCTGAACCCGACCCAACACTGCCGGTAGCCGAGCAGAAATTACGCTGGATCATCAACGGTCTCACCGTGCTCAATAACAAGGGCAAACCCGTCAAGCAGTACGAGCCGGCATTCAGTTCCAGGTTCGGCTGTGAGCCACCACAGGCTAATGGCGTGACTACTGTGATCTACTATGATGCCGCCGGGCGTGTGATGCGTACTGAAATGCCCGATGGCAGTTATAGCCGCGTCGAATTCTCCCCCTGGCATGTGCTTACCTTTGATGCCAACGATACCGCTTATGATCCTGATGGAACCAAACATAGTGATTGGTACAATCAGCGGATCGATCCGAACCATCCTGAATTTGCCGACTTTAATACAACGGAAAATATTAGAGCTGCGGATTTAGTAAAAGCCCATGCCAACACCCCGGCGCTGACGCTGCTCGATAGTTTGGGACGTGATGTTATTGCGATAGCCCATAATCGTGTAGAGGATGTCAATGGCACTTACATAGTTGGCACCAAAAAATACCGCAATGAATACTACACCACTTATACCAAGCTTGATGCCGAAGGTAAACCCTTATGGATTTGCGACGCACACGGAAACTTGGTCATGCAGTACATTAACCCACCAAAACCCAATCACACACCTTTGTATGATGCAACCGGAGCCAAATGGAGACCGGTTTACGACATGCCATCCAATGCAGTGCCCTGTTACGACATCGCCGGCAATTTGTTATTCCAGCACAGCATGGATGCAGGCGATCGCTGGATGATCAATGATGCCGCCGGTAAACCCCTGCTTGCCTGGGATATTAACGAGCGGCAAGACAGCAACAATACTATGGTCAGTGAAAACCGGCTTTACTCAACAGAGTGCGATGCTCTTCATCGCCCGGCAAAGTTATGGTTAAAAATCAACGATGCCTCTTCCATCATGGTTGAGCGATACGAATACCGGGACACTCAATTGCCGGATGACACTCCTAATCCGCAACTGGATCAGGACAAGGCCGCCAACCTGATCGGCCAGCTTGTCAGACACTACGACTCCAGCGGTCTTATCGAAACCATTGCCTTAGACTTCAAAGGCAGCCCGATTGAAGTGCATCGCCGATTGGTAAGCGATGGCAAGTCCACCGTCACTGACTGGCAAAATGCCCTTAATGCTGATGGTACATCAAAACTCGAAACTGAAACCTTTATACAAATCACCGAATACGATGCGCTCAAACGCATGACACGGCTTTATAACTGGCATCGGGAAAATAAACCCGTTGCGGTTTACCTTCCAAAATACAGCGAGCGCGGAGTGCTGAAAAGTGAAGCACTGATTGTGGGCGCTACCAAGACCAATACCTCAGAAGGTTACACGGGCGGCAAAGAGACGAATGCAATTGATGAAATTCGCTACGATGCCAAAGGGCAAAGAGAATATCTCAAACTGGGGAACGGTGCTATTACCACTTACACCTACGACCCAAACACATTCCGCCTTGTTAATCTACACACATGGAGAGGAAAGAATGAAACCTGTAGTGCAGGCACCGGTTCCGTTTTCGTGGATGACCACATTATCCAGGACTTGCATTATTGGTACGATCCGGTAGGCAACATTACTGAGATTCATGATCCCGCATTCAAGGATGTTTTCTTCCTAAACCAGAAAGTCGAGCCGATTAGTCGCTACGAATACGATGCCTTGTATCGGCTGATCAATGCTACGGGTAGAGAAAACGCTGCCGCCACTGGCGCACCATCAAATATCGAAGCGGAACCTTTACAGAATAAATTCCCTTGCCTTGCTGACAATGCCCTTCGGAATTATACCCAAACTTATCAATATGACTCGGTAGGCAACATAAAGCAAATGTGTCATGTGGCAGACTTGAGCAATGGCAACTGGACGCGTCATTATGACTATGCTTTCGACGATCCTGACCAACAAGCCAGTAACCGCCTATGGCGGACATGGCAAGGTGATGATAACTGGGATAGCACTAAAGCTATCAATAAAGTTACTTACACCTACGATACCCACGGCAGCATGCTCAATCTGGCCAATGTGCCTGATGAATTTCGGATGCAATGGGATCACCGCGACATGATCGGCGTTATCAACCTGGGCAACGGGTTTGCCCATTATCAATACGATGTAGGCAAGCAGCGTACCCGTAAATTTATAGACCGCAGCGAACAGATTACAGCCGGAAACACTCAGAATATTGTTGAAGAGCGTATTTATCTGGGTGGGATGGAACTTTATCGGCGTTGGGTTAATGACGTATTGAAACAAGAAATTGAAACTCTGCATCTATTTGATGGTGAACAGCGGCTGTTGATGGTGGATCAAATTGATGATGTCGATTTGGGCAAACGTGATCTTTATCGTTATACCCTCAGTAACCATCTCGGTTCAGCAACCCTAGAACTGGATGAAACAGCGGATATTATCTCTTATGAGGAGTATCACCCTTATGGCACGAGCGCCTATCGGGCGGGGCGCAATGCAGCTGAAGTGAAGTTGAAGCGGTATCGATATACGGGGATGGAGAGGGATGATGAGAGTGGGTTGAGTTATCACAGGGCGAGGTATTATGCATTATGGCTGGGAAGGTGGGCGAGTTGTGATCCGGTAGGAGACAAAGACTCCTTGAACGCATACAGTTTCGTTAAAGCCAATCCGGTTTGCTTTTTCGATCCGAATGGAGCTAATGCAGAAGCCGCCGTCATGTACCGAACAGCCCTGACGCATAACCCCATGCGTCCAGAAAACCAATCTATCCAACACATAG
>JBAXTQ010000161.1:0-9297 GCA_037130115.1 Methylococcaceae bacterium | reverse complement strand
GACCACCCAAGCGTAGCGCGTGGTGGCGTTTCCGGCACACTCGTAGCGGATGCCGTAAACGCTTATTCTCGCTTGCGCTCGAAAAGCTTTATTCCGGCCTACGCCTATAAATCGTAGTTATTCAAGCCCCCTCGCTTTGCTCTCCCCCTGAGAGTTAGGACTTCACTGTGTCGGTCTTCGTGCTTCACGAAACCAGCCTCGGTAGCGTTCCATTTTTGCGTGTTGTTCGGCGGGTGCGTGACGGCGGCAGGTGGAATACTCGGCTGTACCCGGCTTCGCGCCCCAACGTATTTCGGCGCAGTCGTTGGGATTATAAGCCATTTCATATAAGGGCTTTCGTGCCAGCACCTCGGCTATGGACAGCTCCCACTGGCTGCCGTTGCTACGCGTATAAAAAATGCTGCGTTCCTGGATGCGCCTTGCGTGGTGCTGTTCGATCCAGGTCTTGGCTTGTTCAGGACTTCTGCCGTTCATCACGAACAAGTCGGGGTGCCGCATGATTTTCTCGGACAAATCGGTCAACACCTTGATGGCGATAATAAGGCGCAGGTCACGCGAAGGCGTGGAGTAATCCTCCCAAGATCCGATAGTCTGAAAAATCGCGGCACCGTCCGGCATGGGGATGACGCTGCCTGGGTTCCTGAGAAAATACGTTTCACCGTTATTCACCGAGACTACGCGGGTCTTGATTTGCTCCACCAAGGCATCAAGAGTGGCTTCGTAAGCTTGTTTGGGATCAAGACCGGCGGGGTTGATGAGCTTGGCCAGTCGAGCATAAAAATCATCTGAAGAGAGTTGAGCTTGTTCCAGGGAAAAAGGGGCGAAGCCGGGGTTATCGATCAGCTCATCATTGGCGAGCGTTCGCAATCTACCTGAGGCCGTATCAACCAAGGGTCGAAAAACCTTAAAGCCAGGCCCGGCGTTGGCCTTGTTGGCGAACAGAAAAGTACCTTCCCAAAAGCGTTTACGGGTGACCGAGTTGTCTGGTTGGGCATCGACGGCCAACAACATGCCCGGACGATCTACGGTTTGCGCTACCCATTCTGCCAACACCAACACATGACCGTAAGGATCGGCATAGACAGTCCCCGGCCAGAGCGTCTCCCGACGCAGAGCGGTAGGGTACAGATCGGTAAACTCGTCGTCAAGACCGGTTCGCGCCGAGCCTGAGTGGACAGTATTGGCCACTTGCTCATTGACATGCCTGAAGCTGGCTTGCGAGCTGATGCCGTGGGTGAAGTCGGTATTAACGGTGGCCGCGCCACAACGCGGCGGTGCGTTGGCCGAACCTCGCCCACAGGCGCGAAAGGCGATTGGCAGACCGACCTTCCAGGAAAAATAAGCCCGCAAGGTATAGGGCAGGTCGGCGCAGTCGGGCGTTAGTGGCAGGTTATTATCTTCGTTACGGTCAAGATAGTTGTGTAGAAAGTTACGCTCGGGGTTACGCAACACGGGCTCCAGGGAAGGGAAACTCAAGTTTTCCTCGTGCGGCGCACCAAATAACGCTTCAATCCAGGCAGAATAAAAGGCTTCGGTGGCAAGGCCCCATACTTTTGGGCTTTTGTGTGTGTCTATCCCGTCGATAGTGAGTGGATGACAAGCGGTAAGCTGACCCTTTCGCCCCGCCATCACCTTATAAATCCCTTCGTTGAGTCCTGCCAAAACGCTGGTCAGACTCCAGGGCGGGCCGCCCCGATGTTGAAATTGCAGCGGTGTGCGCCGACCTTGATTGTCGATCAGCGTCAGTTCTGACAGGGAGCCATCTGTGGACACAGCCATGATTTTAATCGGCCTGTCGGCTTTGGGATTAACAGGGGAAATCCAAATATGAGTCTCACCGGTTTCTTCGCAGGAATAAGCGTCAGCCAGCGCCATCGAAATGCTGGTCACTGTTAGCAGTAGTCCAACGAGAAAATAGTGAAAAATTTTGATTCGGGTTGTCATGTCCGCACGTCCGGTTTGATAATAGACAGGTTCCGTCGTCCGGGTTGGCTATTATAAAGTGGCTTAGAAGTAAAGCAACATTAAGCTCCCTCTCCCTCCGGGAGAGGGCTGGGGTGAGGGTGAGGGTGAGGGTGATCGAATGTCGCTTTACTTCTACATGGCTGTATACCTATCAGGCTTATATTTTGTCCATCCTGAGCGAGTCAGCCGTCTTTAACACTTTTGAATGCGCTAAACCCGGCCTATTCATGAGATAATTAACGCCAATGACTGACAATAACTGTAATCAATTAACCGAGAAAAATCCATGACTAATTATATGTACACCACGTCCGTACCCGTTTTCAAACAGTTATTGAGTAGCCTAAGCGCTATTTTAATAAAAGCTGAAGCCTTTGCCTCCGAGAAAAAATTTGAACCGAAAGTATTGCTGGACGCGCGATTGTTTCCGGATATGTTCCCCTTGCTTCGCCAAGTGCAAATTGCCACCGATTTTGCCGTGAGTGTGACTGCACGACTGGCAGGTGTTGAGGTGCCGGTAAATGACAATAACGAACAGACTTTTGCCGAATTACAGGAACGAATTGGCCAAGCCTTGTCGTTTATCGAAAGCCTGACACCCGCGCAATTCGAGGGCAGCGAAACACGTGAAATTGTGTTGCGCCCGGGTACACCGAAAGAGAAAAAATTGCTTGGTCACACCTACCTGTCCAGCTACGGATTACCGCAGTTTTTCTTTCATGTCACCACTGCCTACGCGATTTTGCGGCACAATGGATTGGAAGTCGGCAAGGGCGATTTTATGGGTGCTTATTAAGACAGCGTATTCAAAAGCAGGGCAATTACTATGCAAAATGACTGCTTTGCCAACGCTTGAAACTTGATTCGAAAAGATCAATTAAAATTATAACGACTCAGCCGTTAAAAAACAGAACATAGATGACACGGAATAATCCCTGTCATCCGTGTTTCATGACCGAAATTAATTCAAACCAAAAAGGGTGCGCATCACGCACCTAAAACCGCATCCACTAAGGATCGTGCATGAAATAACTTCGACATCTTGCTCCCTCTCCTACCGGGAGAGAGCTGGGGTGAGGGTATATAAAGGGTCAAGTTATTTCATGCACGTTCCTAAGCGGTTTTAGGTGCGCGATGCTCACCTTACTACTAAAAACTCGCTTAGGAATGTGCATGAAATAACTTCGGCATCTTGCTTCCTCTCCCTCTGGGAGAGGGCTGGGGTGAGGGAATATAAATGGTCAAGTTATTTCATGCGCGTTCCTTAAAGCGTCCCGATTAAGTAACACAATCTGCTGAACCATCGCATCCCGCGTTAAATCATCCGTGCCAATACGCATCATTTTCAAAAAATAAAACAACAAAGCGCCTCTTACCTCACGTTCCAAAACGCCATTGACCATCCCGTAATCAAACTCTATCGCCGCCTTTTGAGTGTCACTCAAACCCGGATGTGCACCTATTTTAACCGACACAAAAGTATCCCAGTTTACGTCTTCCAAAGCATCCATTTGCCTTCAATAAAGTAAGCCGCTGTGATTGCTCCCATTTTAGAGTGATTTGCAAGACATTATTTATAGTGTTATTTTATCCGTTACAAAAAGCCTGACCATTAATCTTCACGACCTGGAACGATATGACAAACTATTACGCTCATAGCCAAGCCATATCCGTCCAGATAAAGCCGTGAAGGATAAAGAGATCATGATTAATGAAACGAATAAATCCATAACAAACCGAACTGCAATTGAAAAAAAACCCAGAAAATCCGGTAGCCTGAAAGATCAAATTTGGATTTCAGATGATTTTGACGAACCCATGAGTAAAGAAGAATTGGCGTTATGGTATGACGCGCCAATTTTTCCAGAAGATAAATAATTGGTATGATGATCATCTTCCTTTTAAAGTAGGGAGCGGATTGAAACATTTTTGGAGTCTTTTATCAAAAAGAACAAATCTTTTTTCAAGGATTTGTTCTTTATTATTTTGTGTGGTATTGTTACCGAAAATTAGAAAACGTCATTTTAGGAGTTTTTATGTACTCAGTTGAATTGGAAATTTCCGCGCCTACAGCTATGTGGACTCGACCAGATACAGGTGATGCACCGGTTAGCTACCCTGCACCAACTTACGCCGCAGCCAAGGGAATTTTTGAATCAATTCTTTGGTTACAATCAGTGGATGTTGTGCCAACTAGAGTAGAAGTTTGCCGACCTTTGCTTTTTCAAAATTACACCACCAACTATGGTGGTCCCTTAAGAAAATCAAAATCCATAAAAAAGGGGGCGGGCTATCAATTACTTGCAACCGTGTTAACCGATGTATGTTATCGAATCTATGCTGATTTATACCCAATGAATCAGGGACAATTTTCTAATAAAGCCTTAACGCAAATTTACAGAACAACTAATTCAACTCATGCCTATAAAGATATGTTTGAGCGACGATTAAAGCGCGGACAATGCTTTTCAATTCCCTGTCTGGGCTGGAAAGAGTTTACCCCTGATTATATAGGCGTTTTAAGAGAGGAAAATAGTCCATGCACAACTATTAATCTAACGTTACCCAGCATGCTACACCAGACTTTTTCTAAAGGTTTACACAGTGAATACAGTCCAACTTATCGACAAAACGTCAATATAGTCAATGGAGTATTAGATTATGTTGAATGAGCTTTATGCATTATCCAGCGTTCTAAATAATACAGGTATTAAAACAGAAATATGGCATAAGAATTTTGTACCTAACCCTAAAACAATCACATTCTGCATCTTAATTGACGATGAAGGAAACATTGCAGATATAGAAGCTATCACCGATGAAAAGGCGAAAACAGCGACCAGGAAATGGGAAACATCCAACGGCAATTCTTTCCCTTCTTTTAATGTCACGCCTTTATATGATTTAACCGCACAAGAAACACTTGTTGAACAAGCTAAAGAACTCAAAAAACAACTTGATAAAAATAAACCCATCAACGCTGAACAGTTAAAAAATATCATTGAGCAATCAACTAATCTTTGGATAGGTCAACAAAAACTAGCTAAATGCTTAAATCAGATTCCTCAAGATATGGGAAAATTAATAACTGAATCTACAGCAGAAAACCAGGCTCTTTTTTCATTGACGCAACGTATTTTAAAAACCACTCCACAACAATTTCACCAACAATTAACGGATTGCCTTTTAAACCAAGCAAACTTATTGCCATTTTTTGATTTGCTGTTTTTTTACACAGGCGCAAAACCTAAAAATACTTGTTTGGTTCTTGAAGTTGATGACAGATCAAAATTTGAATACCCAGCTAATCACACCAAAGCTCAAAGTTGGTTTAACCAATGCTTACTTTCTGTTGGTAAAAATGCGGCAGCATCTTCTGATAAAGACGCTTATGGAGCCGTCAATAATGGCTGGCAAGAAAAATTTGGCGCAACCAGAATGAATATACTGGGGGATGTAACCTTACGCGCTATGAATGATGAATCACGCTGCCAATATCGGTATGGACAAATCAATGCGACGGGTAATCCGGTTGGATTACAAACGCGTGAGGGTATGTCTAGCGCATTAGGCTGGCTCTCTCACCCAGATCGAAAAAGAAAAACCTGGACTGATATTTCACGCAGTAAAGGTGAAAGTGCTTTATTGTTTGCTTACCCATCTGTTATGCCGGAAGAAGAAGCCGAATACGCCCAACTATTCGGTGGAACAGTTGATGAAGATGGCGTTAAATTTGAAGCCTGTGCTGAGAGAGTTCTTAAATCATTGAGTCAGATCCCATGCAACATCGAAGCACAAATGCAAATTTTTGCGCTATCCAAACCCGATGGTTTCCGTACCAAAGTTCAATTTAATCATAACTGCTCTATTGATCACTTTATTCAGGCGGCGCAAGACTGGCAATCAGGGTGTCGTAATTTACCGACTTTAACCATCCGTATTTTTGGCGAAGATAAAAAACCGATTTTGAGTGAGCCACTTACACCTTACCCGGAAGAAATCGTTTGGTGTCTAAATACTGTTTGGGTGCGTTTTGGTACACAGGCCAGTCTTATTAAACAATTTAACATGGGTGATGCGTTAGATTTATTACTGGATTCTGGGTTAAAGCTAAAACATACCGTTAAAGCTTTATTAACTGCCATTCTCAAAAACAACCAATCTTTTTTACTGGCTTTAGGTAATGCCCATCATATTGGTAGAGTTCATAGCATACCAAAGAGCTACAACAAACAGGCATTATTGCTACCCAGCATCTTGGCTTTATTACTAGATAAATCAGATATTAACAATGAGGTTTATATGAAATCACCCGCGTATCTTATTGGACGCTTACTCAGTATTGCCGACCAGTTACATGATAAATATTGTAAATATGTAAGAAAAGATTCAAGACCACCGCAGTTGCTAGGTAATGCGCTAATGGCAACGGCATTAGAACGCCCTGAACAAGCATTAGCATTATTTTCCCAGCGAATGTTACCTTATCAGGCATGGGCAAAAACTTATTCAGGTGAAGGGGCTGGGCTTATCCATTCTTTTTTAATCGAATGGGGTGCAATTTGCAGGCAGTTAGCAGAGCTTGAAATACCTCCACAATGTAAAGATACCGACAAAGCTGCTATGTTGCTGGGTTATCTTGCCAGCACTACAAAAAAAGACAAACCAGAACCATCAATATCAGGAGAATCTAATGAGTCAAAATAATCAAATGTTACGTGCGACAGGTTTATTGGTCATCGAAGTTGTCAACTCAAATCCAAACGGTGATCCAGACCGTGAAAGCGACCCAAGGCAACGCCACGATTTTAGAGGTGAAATTTCCCCCGTTTCCTTTAAACGTAAATTGCGTGATTTGATTGCCGATAAAGAAGGTGTGGTTTGGCAAGCGTTACAACAAGAATTACAACTAGAACAGGAACAGTTTTATATTCTGGAATCACGCGGACGCGATAGAAAGCAAATTGAAGCTGAATTAAAAGATGATGCCAAGGTATTTAAAGAAAAATACTGGGATGGTCGTGTTTTTGGCAATACTTTTTTAGAAAGCGGTGGGTCGACAACTATTAAAACAGGTGTTGTTCAATACGGTTTAGGAGTTTCTGTCGCACCTGTAGATATTGAACGCCATACAAACACCAATATGTCTGGCGTACAAGAGGGCAAAGATCGCGGTATGGCTCCAATGGGTTATCGCTTTGTTCCTCATGGCGTTTACTGCATGCCGTTTTTTGTAAATCCTAGCCAGGCTCATAAAACAGGCTGTACCGTTCAGGATATTGATTTAATGAAAAGAGTCATTGCTTATGCCTATGCACATACGCGATCACATGCCAGACCTTCCGTGGAAGTGCGCCATGCTTGGTTCATTGAACATAATAACCCGCTTGGTTCATGCTCGGATTTTGCTTTACTGGATGCGTTAAGACCAACCAAGAAAGCCAATCCAGATGAAGCCTCTACCAGTTGGGCTGATTACAATGTACCCACCGCCTTACCAGAAAATCTGCAACAAAAAGTAAAGCCCTTGATTGATTTGATAGGTTAAAAAATGGAACTACTCGCCCATAGCGCAAAAATTGATAAAGGCATACCCGCTCAATCTTACGCAGAACATATTTTAAATGCTCGACAAAAGGCTTTTGAAAAAGCCACGCGGGCGGGTAAGTTTGCACCTGATTTAAAAGAACTCCTGTCTCAAGTTGCTGCACTGGCAGCTGAATATCACGACATGGGTAAAGTTGATGATGATAACCAAGCAGTATTAACAGGGCGAAAAAAAAGCAAGAAATTGCCAATAAATCATGTGGATGCTGGTGTCGCCTACCTTTGGCAACTGAGGAAAAATAATTTACCCGCTTTTTTAGCGGCAATGGTGGCTTATGCACATCATATCGGTTTGCAGAGTAAAGCAAAAGAAGGTGCTAAAGGCTCTAAGGAATGCAGAGATGAAAAGCTAATTGAATATACCACAAAAAAATTACCGCATTATTTGGAACAACATAGATCGGTCATTGATGAATGGCAGATCGAAAAACAAGTCACTCTACCAAAACCTGAACAAATGGCGTTATTCTTACGTTTCGCACTTTCTTGCCTTGCCGATGCCGATCATGGCGATACGGCAAGGCATTACGGCGAACCACAAACAAATCAAACCTTTTTTTTAAATCCGGTTGAACGCTTAAAAGCACTGGATATTTATGTAGCTGGTTTAGCAAAAGATAATTCTAACGAACTTCGTACTCAGTTAAGAAATTCGGTTTATGAGGCGTGTAAAGAAGCATCAACCGAACCCTCGCTTTATGCTTGTGATAGCCCCGTTGGCACAGGCAAAACTACCGCAGTTATGGCGCATTTACTCAATGCAGCCCAAGCCAAAGGATTGCAACGGATATTTGTAGTTCTGCCTTTTACTAATATTATTGACCAGTCGGTTGATACCTATAGAAAAGCATTGATTTTAAAAGACGAAGACCCAGAGCTAATCATAGCCGCCCATCACCACAAAGCTGATTTTTCTAGTCCTGAATCACGTCAATACACTTATCTTTGGCAAGCGCCGATTGTCGTAACAACCGCTGTACAATTTTTTGAAACCTTAGCAAGTAATCAACCCGCAGCTTTGCGTAAGCTCCATCAATTGGCAGGTTCAGCCATTTTTATAGATGAAGCCCATGCGGCTTTGCCAAGCCATTTATGGCCGCAAGCTTGGCAATGGTTAACACAATTAAGTAAAGATTGGGGGTGTCATATCGTATTGGCTTCCGGTTCCTTAACACGATTTTGGGAATTAGAGGATTTTGTCAATCCTCCCGTAAAATTACCCGAATTGATAAAACAAAAGATACGCGAACAATGTTTGCAGCTTGAACAGACTAGAGTTAAACCTGAAACTAACCATGATGTTTTAAATTTAACGGATTTGGTTAAATGGGTTTTTGATAAATCTGGCCCACGATTGCTTATTTTAAACACCGTGCAATCAGCTGCCGTTGTAGCTCAATATATTTCTGAAAATTTTGGCAGAGAAAAAGTTGAACATCTTTCGACGGCATTAACGCCATTAGACCGTAATAAAACTTTAGAAAAAGTTAAAGCCCGACTAAAAGACAAACAAGATAACAATTGGATTTTAGTGGCTACCTCATGTGTAGAAGCCGGTGTTGACCTGTCATTCAAAACAGGATTTCGAGAGCGTTGTAGCTTGGTTAGCTTGTTACAAACAGCGGGACGTATTAATCGGGAAAATCTTGAAACAGAAGCCACTATTTGGGACTTTTCTTTAAAATTTGAAGACAACTTAAAAAAACATCCCGCTTTTGATGATTC
>JBAXTQ010000160.1:0-9316 GCA_037130115.1 Methylococcaceae bacterium | reverse complement strand
CCAAGCTCTTAAATTAAAACCCAAGATAATTGTCTTGGGTTTTTTTTTGCCTGTTACCTTATAAATGAACAGCCAGCCAGATGGTATTAAAATCCGGAAGTGTCCATTCAACCCTGTGCCTTGAATGTGCCGGGATCAAGAGATAATCTCCCGGAAGCAGTTTTACCAATCTCTGGTTTTTCTCAAAAAGTAGTGTGGCCTGTCCCTGAAGCAGTATTACCCATTCATCCTCCGTTTGATCATACCATTGCCCGGTCGACGTAACATGACCATTGGAGATAATGCGCTCAATAACAATGTTCTCCTTTTTGAGAAGACATTCAACTATTTCTTCCGGTAACTGCTCTGGGATTTCAGAAAAAATATTATTGGAAATGGATGGTTTTATAGGATTCATTTTGGCTGGTTGGAAATATATGATTGGAAATAAAAGGGTAACAACATAGAAATGTTCAAAAATAAATTATTCTTTGTATAGTCACTGATCAGAAAAAGCAGCGGTATTGTATAATGATCTTTTATTAATACTATAACCTGTCTATTTAGATACCCGATTTTAGATACTTTAGGGAGAAAGAGAATCTTTAACGCATTAACGAATTCATGTGAGTCTGCTTTACCAAAAACGGTTGTCGTTATTGGTGGCGGGCCAGCTGGTTTAATGGCAGCAGAAGTTTTAATTGGTGCAGGTATAAAGGTTGATCTTTATGATGCTATGCCTTCTGTGGGACGTAAGTTTTTGATGGCGGGTAAAGGTGGAATGAATATATCTCACGCAGAGCCTTTCGATAAGTTTTTATCTCGCTATGGTGCTGGCTGTACTAATATTAAGCCATTGCTTGATAAATTTACACCCCAAGCTCTACGTGACTGGGTACAGGGTCTCGGCATTGAGACTTTTATCGGTTCATCAGGTCGAGTGTTCCCTGTTGACATGAAAGCGGCGCCTTTATTACGGGCATGGCTACACAGGTTGCGTGTTGCCGGGGTTAATATTCATGTGCGGCATCAATGGTTAGGCTGGTTTGACGACAATAATACAACGCTTAAATTTGCAACGCCGGAAGGCGAGTGCAAAATAAAAGCCGATGCCGTCGTGCTTGCGCTGGGCGGAGGTAGTTGGGCGCGGCTGGGCTCTACCGGAGCTTGGGTGCCGTTACTTGCACAGCGAGATACTTTGGTTAATCCCTTAAAGCCTTCAAACTGTGGCTTTGATGTATCTTGGAGCGAGTATTTTCGCAGCCGCTTTTCTGGACAGCCGCTAAAATCAGTTTGCGTTTCTTTTAGCAATGCTGAAGGTGTTAATGTTCGTCAGCAAGGTGAATTGGTAATCACTGAAAATGGCGTTGAAGGAGGTCTAATTTATAGCCTTTCTGCTTTATTGAGAGAAGAGATAATTGTAAAAGGATTTGCAGTTATTCATCTTGACTTGCTTCCCGATAAAGAATTGCCGTTGCTTATTGACAAGATGTCGCAAACTCAAAGTAAGGATTCTATGGCAAATAAACTGCGTAAACGGGTTGGCATTGATGGCGTAAAAGCGGGATTACTTAGAGAAACGGTATCGGCTTCAGATTTTGATAACGCGAGTCGACTGTGTTCAGTCCTTAAAACGTTACCGCTTAAACTGATTGCCGCAAGGCCACTTGATGAAGCGATTAGTAGTGCGGGTGGGGTTGCTTTTGAGGCGCTTGATGAGCATTTAATGATACGTTCCATGCCGGGAGTTTTCTGTGCAGGTGAAATGTTGGATTGGGAAGCGCCCACTGGCGGTTATCTTTTAACGGCCTGTTTTGCAACGGGGCGAGCCGCTGGTTTGGGAGTGTTAAGTAGACTGGAATGTGTGGAGGTCTCTAAATAAAGTTCATAATTATCAACACATTGAAGCTATTCATTGTGACTTACTATCATAAATACACAGCATAATATGAGCGAGCGAATGACGGTATCAAAGCCAAATTTTTCAAATTTTTTCCAGTATAGCCGGTAAAGGACGACCATGAAAACTCCCAAAAGTCTTGAACCCTTGGTGCGCGATGGTCTTGTCGATGAAGTTATCCGGCCGTTAAAAAGTGGCAAGGAAGCGGCTGTCTATGTGGTACTTTCTGAAGGTGAAATTCGCTGCGCAAAAGTCTATAAAGAAGCCAACAAGCGCGGCTTTCATAAACAGTCGTTGTATCAGGAGGGGCGTAAAGTCAGAAACACCCGGCAGGCGCGTGCGATGGAAAAAAATACCCGTTTTGGACGCAAACAGCAAGAAGAGGTTTGGCAAAATGCCGAGGTTGATGCCTTGTACCGTCTTGCTGCGGCCGGTGTACGTGTTCCGCAACCCTATAATTTTGTTGAAGGTGTGTTGCTAATGGAACTGGTCACTGATGAGCATGGATCGGCTGCTCCCAGGCTTAACGATTTGGTGTTGAGTGGTGAGCAAGCGCTTGAATATCACGCTATATTGATTAAAGAAGTGGTCAGAATGCTCTGTGCAGGCATTGTCCACGGCGATCTGTCCGAATTTAATGTACTTGTTGACGCGCATGGCCCGGTAATTATCGATTTACCGCAAGCTGTCGATGCGGCAGCCAATAATAATGCTCCCGGTATGTTGGAACGTGATGTCAATAATATGGCAGCCTACTTTGGTCGCTTTGCCCCAGAACTGCTTGCAACCAGCTATGGTAAAGAGATCTGGAAGATTTACGAAAGCGGCAATCTGACCCCTGATGTCAAACTGACCGGCCATTTCAAAGGCAGCAATAAGCAGGCTGATGTGGGTAGTATTATGAGGGAAATTAATGATGCCCGAGATGACGCGATAAGACGTAAATACGAGCATGAAGAATGAAGATAAGTGGTTCGAGTGAAAGCAAAATTAAGTCATGAACCTTTTACCTTGAACCTAATTTCCCTTTATCAGGACATCTTATGAATGACAAGCAACCGGACAATCCTCTACATGGCATCACCTTGGAAACCATACTGATCAAACTCGTAGATTATTATGGATGGACTGAATTAGGCAAAATAATTGATATTAGATGTTTTAATTATGAGCCCAGCATCAAATCCAGTTTAAAGTTTTTAAGAAAAACCCCGTGGGCTAGAGCGCGGGTTGAAGAATTGTATCTCAATAAAGATGATTTTGAATAAAAGTAGATAACCCGCATTTTTCAACTTACGGTTATCGTCCCTTGCACTTTGTCGTATTTCCACCCAAAAAGTACATGACGTATCCTCATGACCTGGATTTCTTCTGTTCTAAAGTTATAAGCCATGCGTATTCTTAGTCTTATCGTTCTTTTGTGTACCTCGTTAATTGAAATTGGCCCTGTTCCTATTACGCCAATAATATTAATTTGGATCGTATTATTTCGTCCGGTATGGTTTTATGAATGGGTTTTAAAAATATATAACAAAAATTAAAGTCGATAGTATCTTAAAAATTATCTCACTTTTTTCAATTGGATAGCGCAGATTAAAAGTTGCCAAGATACCATCGTCTAATTAATGCACCCCGGATGAATCCTTATTTTTAATGTGGGTGGGATTAAGTAGCGTATGCAGTTTTTGCTCGTCCAGTTCATTTTCCCATTTTGCTGCAACCACTGTAGCAACCCCGTTGCCGATAATATTGGTGAGTGCGCGTGCCTCGGACATGAAACGATCTATACCCAGTATTAGTGCCAGGCCGGCGACAGGAATGGTCGGGATGGTCGAAAGTGTTGCCGCCAGCGTAATAAAACCACTACCTGTTACTCCGGCTGCGCCTTTCGATGTCAATAACAGTACGCCAAGTATGGTCAGTTCCTGCGTCAGGGTCAGGGGGGTATTGGTGGCTTGGGCAACAAAGATGGCGGCCATTGCCAGATAGATTGAGGTTCCATCAAGATTAAATGAGTAGCCGGTTGGAATGACCAAACCGACCACCGATTTGGAACAACCCAGGTTTTCCAGCTTGGTCATCATGCGCGGTAGTACCGATTCTGATGACGATGTGCCCAGTACAATTAACAGCTCGTCTTTTATGTAAATAATAAATTTGAGTATGCTAAAGCCGGTAAATCGGGCGATTAATCCCAAGACAATAAAAATAAACAACAAACAAGTCAGATAAAAACTGCCCATTAATTTTGCCAGTGGTGCCAATGAAGCAATACCGTATTTGCCGATGGTAAAAGCCATCGCGCCAAAAGCGCCAAGCGGTGCCAGCTTCATAATAGTCTCGACGATACCGAATAATACTTGGGAAAATTTACTGATAAAAACGACCACTTCAGATCCTGTTTCTTTCATCGCCGCCAGCGAAAAACCGAACAGCACCGAAAACAGTAAAACCTGTAATATATCGCCTTTGGCAAAGGCATCAACCACACTGGCAGGAATGATATTTAGCAAAAAATCAACGGTACTATGGGTTGTTGTCGCGTTGGTATAAATGCTTAAGCTTTTGGTATCGAGGGTGCTGGCATCGACATTCATACCCACTCCCGGTTTAATCACATGCACCACAATCAAGCCGATAATTAATGCCAGGGTACTGACCACTTCAAAATAGAGCAGGGCTTTAACGCCGACACGCCCGACTTTATCCATATCCTGCATACCGGCAATACCGGTTACCACCGTGCAAAAAATAATCGGCGCGATAATCATTTTGATCAGTTTAATAAAGCCGTCACCGAGCGGCTTCATCGTTGTCGCTGTTTCAGGGTAAAAATAACCCAGAAAAATACCGAAAGTGATAGCCGTCAGCACTTGGAAATAAAGATGTTGATAGAGTTTTTTAGGGGTTTTAGTTGGCTGCATGGATGACCTTATAATGACTATGTGCTTGGCGATTAAAACCTAAAAGTGGCTATACAGCACGAAGCTTGTACCTTTGTTGCTTTTCTTCGTACTCTCGTGGTGCATGCTTTTATGTTGCCCGACTATCGCAAGGCTTTTTCCCATTTACTCACCAACGCCGCAGCAATGCTGTTGCCAAACACATTGGTTGCACTGCGTCCCATATCCAGAACCTGGTCGATACCCAGTAACAGTAACAAACCAGCTTCAGGAATATCAAACATGGACAAGGTTGCGGCGATAACGATTAACGACGCTCTGGGCACGCCCGCCACGCCTTTACTGGTAAACAGCAAGACCAGCAACATGATGAGCTGATCACTTAAAGCCATGTCAATACCATAAGCCTGGGCAATAAATAAAACTGCGAAGGTCATGTACATCATGCTGCCATCCAGGTTAAATGAATAGCCTAATGGCAACACCAGTCCACAGACTTTTTCATCACAACCAAAACGTTCCAGTTGTTGTAGTAATTTGGGGTAAGCACTCTCGCTACTGGCTGTACCAAAAGCCAGCAGCATGGGTTCGCGGATATGGCGCAGTAAAGACAAGACTCTACGACCCAAAAACAAAAAGCCAACGCAACCGAGCGCACTACAAAGTAAAATCAGACCCAAATAAAATTCACCGATAAATTTGCCATAAGACATTAGAACGCCGATGCCTTGTTGTGCGATAACCGAGGCCATCGCTGAAAATACTGCTACCGGTGCATAATGCATGACGTAGCCGGTAACTTTCAGCATGATGTGTGCTAATGAATCCAGTAACTTGACCGTTGGTTTAGCCAGATCGCCGATTGAAGCGCAGGCGATGCCAAAGAACATGGAAAACACCACAATTTGCAAAATTTCATTAGTCGCCATCGCTTCGACGATGCTTTTTGGAAAAATATGCGCAACGAAATTGCCCAGTGTCGGCTTGACTTGCGGCAGTCCTGTTTCTGAACCTATTGCAGGTAATGCAATATGCAAAGAGCTACCCGGTTCAAACACATTCACCAGTAACATGCCCAGCAACAGGCTAAAAATTGACGCTGAAAAAAACCACAGTAGCGCCTTGATACCGATGCGTCCAACCGTTTCAATGTCACCCATTTTAGCCATGCCAACCACCAGCGTTGAAAACACCAGCGGGGCGATAATCATTTTTATCAAGCGCAGAAAGATATCCGTTAATACGGAAAAAACCTCAATGATCTGACTCAATACAGGATTTTGCTGAGTAGCGCCGGAGCTGCCCAGTGTCAAATTGAGTATTTCGCCAACTACAATGCCAAGTATCAGTGCGATGGCAACATAAAGCGTCTGGCGATTGGATTTTGGATTCTGAGGGTGGGTGGTCATAAGTCAAGTTCCCTAAAAAATGATGATAGTGCCTGCTCTAAGGCGTCAGGGGTTTAGGGTACTTGATACGCCCCGATTATCCTATAGGTGTAGGCTCAATAAGCGGATTTTTGACTTAAAAAGCCGGTTATTCCAGAGTAAACACCAAAAAACGTCGGCATCAATGCGGAAATGACGCGCTTTTGTCGCCAGCTAATTATTGGCTGGACTTGATTTTTGAACAGCGAAGCCCATGACTGGAAACCCTCGTCGTGGTATTATTCATCTTTTTTGCAGCTAATAACCATGCCTGAAAATTATTCCATGGAACGTGATTATTCACTTGATGCCATGAAGGTTCCACCCAATTCCATACAGGCCGAACAATCGGTTTTGGGTGGATTAATGCTGGATAACCAGACCTGGGATGCCATAGCCGACAAGGTCATTGAAAAGGATTTTTATCGCCGTAGTCACCAGCTTATTTTCAAAAAAATTGAAGAGCTCGCAGAAAAGCAGATTCCTTTTGATGTCATCACGCTGTCTGATGGTTTAAAAGCCATCGGCGAGTTGGACAATGTCGGTGGTCTGGCTTATTTAATCATGCTGGCAAAAGACACGCCCAGTGCGGCCAACATTGTCGCTTACGCCAATATTGTCAGAGATCGGTCAGTGCTCAGGCAACTGATTCATATTGGAACTGAAATTTCCGATTCGGCTTTTAATACCGAGGGACGGGATACTTCTGAATTGCTCGAAAATGCGGAACGGCAGGTGTTTCAAATAGCCGAGCAACGGCAAAGAGGGCAGGCCGGTGGCTTTATCGCCATCAAATCATTACTGGCTCAAGCGGTTGATAAAATTGAAACCCTGTTTGAGCAGGAAGGCTCTATCACCGGTGCCAGTACCGGATTTGCTGATCTTGATGAATTAACCTCCGGTATGCAGCCAGCCGATTTAATTATTGTAGCTGGCAGGCCGTCGATGGGTAAAACCACCATCGCCATGAATATAGCCGAAAATGTAGCACTAAACAGTCGTAAGCCGGTTGCCGTATTTAGTATGGAAATGCCGGGTGATTCACTCGCGATGCGCATGATGTCATCCTTGGGGCGTATTGATCAACATAAAGTCAGAACCGGCAAGCTGGATGATGATGATTGGCCGCGCTTGACTTCAGCCATTAATTTACTGGCAAGCACCCAATTATTTATTGATGATTCGCCCGCATTATCACCCACCGAAGTGCGAGCCAGAGCCAGACGTTTGGCGCGTGAACATGGTCAGTTAGGCTTGATTGTGGTGGATTATTTACAATTGATGCAATCACCCTCCAGTGGAGACAATCGGGTACAACAAATTTCTGATATTTCCAGAGGTTTAAAAGCACTGGCTAAAGAGTTGAATGTACCTGTTATCGCCTTATCACAGCTTAACCGAAACCTGGAACAACGCCCCAATAAACGCCCGGTAATGTCCGATTTGCGTGATTCGGGTGCTATTGAGCAGGATGCCGATTTGATTATGTTTGTTTATCGCGACGAAGTGTATAACGAAGATAGTCCCGATAAAGGTATTGCTGAACTTATTATCGGCAAGCAACGTAATGGTCCACTGGGAACCGTCAGGTTGACTTTTCTGGGGCAATATACCAAGTTTGAAAATTTTTCCGGTGCTCCCTATAACGCAGGAGATTATGAATGAGGCCGGCAGCTTACGCGGTGCTTAATCTGGATGCTGTGCAGCATAACTTGCAAAGGGTGCGTTATTACGCGCCGGCCGCAAAAATCATGGCCGTTATCAAGGCCAATGGTTATGGGCATGGCTTACTGCGGATTGCCGAAGTCTTGCAAACGGTCGATGCCTTTGCCGTGGCGCGGGTAGATGAAGGCATTCGTTTGCGTAAAGCCGGAATTAAAAACCGGATTGCAGTGTTGGAAGGCTTTACCTGCGCTGAAGAATTAGATGAGTTATTACTTTATCAATTGGATCCCGTGGTGCATTCTTTTACCCAAGTAGATATTTTTGAAAGCAGAACGGAGCAAGGGCTTTGTGCTATCTGGTTAAAATTTGATACCGGCATGAATCGTCTGGGTTTTAAAGCCAACGAATTTAACGCCGTTTACCAACGCTTAAATCAGTGTTCCATTATCAGGCAGCCAATTAGTTTGATGACGCATTTAGCCAATGCAGATGATAAACAAGATCCTACCACGCTTAAGCAAATTAGTTTGTTTAATGAAACGCTGGCGGCATTTGCGCCTGAGGTAGCGCTTAAAAATGAGTGTAGTATCGCCAACTCGGCGGGTATTATCGCCTGGAAAGAAGCTTTAACCGATTGGGTGCGTCCTGGTGTTATGTTGTATGGTATTTCACCATTTTCAGATAGTACCGGTGAGCAACTGGGTTTAAAGCCCATTATGAGTTTACATTCACGCTTGATAGCAGTAAAGCCCATAGCCAAAGGTGATAAAGTCGGTTATGCAGGCTCATGGATTTGTGAAAAGTCGACCACATTGGGTGTTGTCGCCATTGGTTACGGGGATGGTTATCCCCGCTATGCCAAAGCAGGAACGCCCGTGCTGGTTAACGGACAGCGTGTTCCGCTGATCGGTCGAGTTTCCATGGATATGATTACCGTTGATCTGGAAACACAACCTAATGCAAAGCCAGGCGATCCGGTAACCTTGTGGGGCGATGGCTTGCCCGTTGAAGAAATTGCCATCTGTGCCGATACCATACCCTACACCCTTGTGTGTGGCGTAACCCAGCGGGTGCAGATTGTTGAGAAGACTGCGCTGTAAGCATGCGGACAACGAAAAAAGACAGGACTTGCAGCAGTTACAGATTGTGGATATTAGCCCCCTAATCTTTTCGGGGTAGGTTTTTTTTAGACGCTTAATTCGTTAAAAATAGAGTGATCCATCAAACTCATTTTTTTTAAAATAAAATTGGCCTTGACGGATTCGCTTACGCCTGTATAATACGCAGTTCTTCCGGAGCAGACGCTTTGGAAGGGATGGCAAGTTTAGAAAAAAGTTAACACGGACTGTTGACAAGTTGGCCGGATAAGTTATAATGGTCGGCTTCCTCGGGGTTAAGTAGTTCAGCCCTGAAGCAGGATGAAAAAATAAAACGTCGACAGG
>JBAXTQ010000016.1:0-34701 GCA_037130115.1 Methylococcaceae bacterium | reverse complement strand
GACTTGTTGGCCATGGTGAACGGCATGGCTCCATTGAAGAGCATCCGCCTTGATCCGGAAGGCATTCACCGGCAAAGCATCCTGACTTGTTGGCCATGGTGTACGGTTTCCACTCCAACCAATTCAGTGAAGAGCCGGTTAACTGATCTGGCAGGCATTCACCGGCAAAGCATCCTGACTTGTTGGCCATGGTGAACGGCATGGCTCCATTGAAGAGCATCCGCCTTGATCTGGCAGGCATTCACCGGCAAAGCATCCTGACTTGTTGGCCATGGTGAACAGCTTCCGCTCCAATCGGTTCGCCGAAGAGTATCCGCCTTGATCTGGCACCAACTGGCAAAGACTGTTAAGCGGTCTGGATTCTGTGAAGAGCATCCGCCTTGATCTGGAAGCAACTCACTGGCAAACCATCCTGATTGATTGGCTATGCTTGCCATTGCTGCCAAGCTGTTTTATTAAAATAAACCCGCCAAAAGTAAAGCCACGCCTATAAAATACAGTAAGTTTTACAGTAACTTTTAAACAAAATTATCTCATTTCACTAAAATAAAGGCTTGTGGCGTGTATTCAATACCTGATACAGAAACCGAACTGATAAAAAAGCCTTTATTGCACATCGTTGTATTTATTTGTTTGACTTGTGCGCTATTTTTAAGGCGTAAAAAAAGCCGGTTTTGCTTGGAGGCACCCCGGCTGTTTACGCTGTGTTGTTTTTGCTGGTTTCGGCTAGTTCCGCTTAGTCCCTGCATTAAGATAATAAAAATATTACAAAGTCATGATAATGACGTATTGCCGGTTTTTTGCTTGTAAAGCCTTTTCTCTATAAGTGCTCAGGCTTGCCCCATATTTATTTGATGCTGTCTTTAAATTAAACCCAGCCGCCTCTTTACGTTTTAAAAAACTTCTTTTTGATCGCACTTATACACCTGCAAATATTTTTTTAACTTCTGATATCCTTTCACTATGCCCTCTGTCGGTAATAATGTATTTATCTGTATCAATCAACACGTTTGGAATGCCCCTGTTAAGATTATCAATGGTCTTCCCGTTACGTAGTGCAGGCATTATCAAATCAAAGCCGTTTGACCATAGCAAGCCCGATGTCTTTCTATGGTCTTGCGAGTAAATGCCAATACAAGTATCAATCGCTATTAATTTTCGCAAGGCTTCAACTGCAACAAGCGCGTTTAGCTCATAGATTCCGGCTTGCTCGATAGCCATTAAATTAAGCACATCAACATGACTTGCGCTTATGCTGCTCTGTATATTTTCCACGCATAGCTGTTCACTGGCATGCATACCCTGCAAGCAGGCCACCACGCGTTCAGACTCTACACGGTTCGATATACGAGACTTATTGGCCTTATCATCTGCCGCCTTCGCCTTGCTTATATTGTTTAAAATCGCTGTCGTGTCGGTGGTTGCGCCCATAGCATTATGGGCTAATATTTGCACATGCTCATTTTTTAGGTCTGACGTTGTATCTTGTAATTTATTACCCTCTTCAATGATTTCATTATGGTCAATAATGGCTTGCTCAATGCCTAAAGACTTCTTTTCTGAAGCCTTTATTAGTGCACGATTGGCCTTTATATCGTTTAATAGTTTGTCTATCTTTTTCTGCATGGCGTTTTTCCTGATTATTAATGTTTAGGGCGTTAAGTTTTTTAAATTAGTCTGGTTAGTAGTGGTTTTTTTATAATTCTGGCAATGCTGCAATCAGCCAAATAATATTTTTCAGCTACGGCCTGTTGAGTCATCCCGCTCGCATAGTCGAAACGAATATCTTTATTGCGCCGGTTAAGCCGGTTTATGGCTTGTTCGCTTGGTTGCCTTTTGGGGTTGGTGCGCTGCTGATAAATTATTTTATTGATTTGACGCTCGGTCAAATAATACTTGGTGGCAATATCCGCTTGAGTCATCCCGTTAACCCAGTCTTTTAAAATCTCAGGGTCTCGTAATTTAATCAGCATTAACTTACCGTTTGGGAATTGCAGCACCTCCCCACCGAAGGTATAAAAAAGCAGTTTAGCGGCTTTTTTACCTAACAGGTTTTCTAATACAGAATCATTAGGCGCTTTCAAGGGAATAGCCAAATGACGACCGGCATAATTGATAAACAAAGTCAGTGCCAAGTCATCGCCAATATAGCCAGCAATTTCTTGTATTCTAAGCGGCCAATTATCCCGGCCAATGCGCTGTAAAAGTTCGATGGTTAGCATTTATGCGCCTGTTGCTGGTAGGTATGAAGCTATTCTGAACCCTTACCGGTAAATAGCCCATACACCGGCATTCATAACCGTTTTATGGAGTTTAAGGCAATAAAAAACCGCTTGGGTTGCCCTTTGCGGTTTGGTGGATCGGATAGGTTAGCGCGTATTTTGAATGACGGCATCAAGCAACATTAAAAATTAACGGGGTCGTTAAATGGTGGGGGGTGATTGCCAGAATTAACGGGTGGTTGTTCCGGTGCGGCCTTGCGTTTTTTTATGTCGTAGGGGCTTAGGGAATTATTAGCCGTCATGTTCAAACCGTGCTTGGTTTCGCCGGTGGTTTTGTCTGTCCATTCAGACGGCTTGAGACTGCCAACAACTGCCAGCGGGTCGCCTTTTTGCAGTCGGGCGACACGTTCGGCTATTTCAGCAAAAGCCATTCCAGAAACAACAACGGGCTTTTCCTCGCCAACGTCCACGGATAACAGAAACTGAGTGTAATAATTGCCGGTTTTGCCGGTTTTCAGTTCGGGTGTTTTGATTAGCTTGCCTGATATTAACGCATCTATCATGATGGATTATTCCTGTTTGGTGGTGGGCGGTCTGTTTTCAGAAAAAACTTTTTAAGAAAAAGGTTGTGTTTGAAAGTACATAACTACACTAAATAAGCTCAAGCCCGCGCATTTACTGGGTTTATGTTATGTACTTTCAGTGTACTTCTATGTAGTTTCAGTGTACTTCTATGTAGTTTCAGTGTACTTTCATGTAGTATTTACAACCTTTTTTCAATAAAGTTTTTTTCAAGGAATATTCCGGCGGCTTGTCGGGTTCTTTCAAAACCTAAAGCCTCCATTCGGCTTGAAAAGTTATTTCGGCCTAACGGGTGCCTATGTCCGGCATCTTGGCAATAGGTTTTGTATTCCGTGTAGGCATCCGCAACCGTTTTAAAATAAATGCTGCCGGTCATGGTTTCCAGAAAGTCGGCTTCATACATCGCCACGCTGTCGGACTCTTTGATAAACTTGTTTTTAAACATTTTGCATTCAGACGATATGAATATATCGCGGTTTTTAATGACACGCTCCGCACCTTCAATAATCCAATTCAACACGCCCGCTCTGTCCTGTAAAATCTTTTTGTGAAAATCCCTGTCTTGTTCTTCTTCGGGGATAGTTTTGTTAAAAGGAATAATCAGTAAGCGTCTATAAAATCCGTTGGTATGCTCCATATTGGCTGAATCCATCTTATTCACATTGAAGATAAGCTTTGCATAATCTGTCATTTGAAAAGGCTTACCATAAGGTAATCGGGCCTGTACCGGCTCCCCACTTGCCATTTGCTTAAAGGTGTCAGGATTTATTTTTGTCAGTTTTATGTCTGAGCCATAATTAACCACTTTGTCTTTAATCATGGCTCGATAGTAGCCGTTTTCATCCGTCAAGGATTCAAGAGAGTAATTGCTGGTATTATCAGAACCCAGTACACCACTAAGAACCTCAAAAAACACTGATTTCCCGTTTGCTCCGGTGCCAAACAGGAAAAAAACCTTTTCCATCTTCAAGCCTTTGATAAACAGATAACCCGCCACTTCCTGCAAGGTGCGTCGGGTGTCCTTACTGGGTAGCACATAAGCCAGATAATCAAGAAAGGTTTGATTTACGGCCTTGGGGTTATAGGCAAAATCTAATTGATGGGTCAGAAAGTCCCGATAATCGAAGTCTTTCATTTTTACGCCCGACTCACTTAATACCAGTGAACCGTTTTTAAGATTGATAATTGATTGTTTGGTGGTGTTGCGCTCGACAAAAAAACCATCTTGCTCGGCCTGTTGAAAAAGCTTGTCAATAAAAGTGTAATCCCGGCATTCAATCTCGGTGTAAGCCATTTTTATTGCGGCATCTTTGAGCAGTTTCTTAACTTCTGAATCTTCCAAGGGAACCCAGAAAGCACCATTAAAGATATAAAAATAACCAACGCTGTGGACAATATGCCAATTATTCTTTTTCGCGGTTTTAATCAGGGTGTCAATAATCGCTATCCTGATATATTTTTGCGCCGGGGGCTTGCCTTCGCTGTCACTTTTCCAACCTAACGATTCACAAACTTCTTTTAAATTGACGGCTTCAATATTTGATAACAGCGAGGCCATAGCCGATATTTTGGCCTGTTCCGGTGTACATGGGTTATTGGCTGCGGGGTTAATTTTTATAATGTTACTCATGATGCTGCCCCGTTTATCATATCGTTAAAATCCTGCCCCACCTGATCGGGGATAATAAACCGGCCTCCAATAGACAACGCGGAAGCTTCGGCGGCTGCTTGTCCTACGCCACTGACATCATTATCACCACAAATTATTATTTCTTTGGTCTGGTAGGCGTTACGGGTTTGGAGTGCCACGGCTGCCAAGTTACCCGCGCTGAAAGCAATAACGACAAAATAGCCGGTTGCTTCGTGTAAAGATGCGCCGGTTGCCCAACCTTCACACACTAAAACCGGTTTGTCATAGTCTAAATCGGGAACGATACCAATGGAACAGCTTGCACCCTGCGCCTTGCCGCCTTTCATCATGCGCTTGCTGCCATCCGCTTTGATAAATTGCAGGCTTACCAACCAACCGGCCTTGTCATACAGCGGAACAACCAAGGCATCAAAATAAACCCGTAAGTTGTGGGCTTTAACCTGTTTTCGTTCAAGGTAGGGATGATTAACAACAGCGGTTGCACGGCTCCAAATATGCGCGGCCTTTTGGGCGGCGGCTTGGTAGCGGTCATTTTTCTCGGTCTGACGCATCAGGGCTTGTCGGTGGGCTTCAATGGCAAAGTCCCGCTTTTCGGATGGGGTCAACGGCGTAAAATCGCCACTTATTTTCCATGTCACTTTTATGTTTTGCTTAAAGTCTTGGAAGTAACCCGCCGCGCGGCCTGTAAGGTGTAACACATACGCGCCGTCAAGTTTGCCGCCAATTTTGAAGCGGTGTAACTCACCATCAGGAATAATGCTTGTTGGTGGGTCGATACCCGCCGCCAACATTGCCATTTTAAACTGTTGCTCGGGGTTTAATGCTTGCATATACCCGCCTTGCTTTCTTGAGCGGTGGCAAGTAGTGGTATGGGTGCGGCCATTACGGTTTTAAGCTTTTCGGCAAAATAACCCAGCAAAACCGCCGCGCTGTCCCGGTCAACGGTGTGTAAATCTGTGGAGGGTGCCATTAGGTCACTGATTGCAGTCAGGCAAGCTTGAATGGTGTTGATTTCGTCTATCTGCTCCATGCTTAGGCTCATTTTGCACCGCCTGTATGAATCTGCATGGCAACGGCTGCGAGGTCTTTAGCTCTTTCTGATAACCATTTGAAGCGAGTATAAGCGGTGTCGGTGTTGTCGGTTTCGTGGGTTAAAATGCAACTCCACATAAAAGAGACTTCGGCGAAAGCTTTGTTTAGGTCGTCAAGGTTTGGGGCTTGGGTGGTGGCTTGCTCTGGATTTTGAGCGGGGATATTTTTATTGTTCATTGCGGTATTCCTTTGTGTAGGGATAAGCCGCCGCGCAATATTGAGAAGCATTGGACGGTGGGTTGTATCGGGTTCTCAACACCGCCAAAGGAAGCGGCCGAACCGTTAAGGGTTCGCCCTATACAACCCACCATAACAAAATTGAATTGAGTTATGAATGGGCATAAAAAAACCACTGTAGAAAGTGGCCTATTATGGCCTTTGCGCGGGGTTGAGAACCCGGCTTCCAAATGTGTTGAAAGCGGGGTAATAATAAGGCGGTGCGGTGGTGCTGTCAATAGGTGGTGTGTTATCATTTGCATGTCGTTAGTAAATTGGTTGTTAAATAAAGCCTTGAAGCATTGCCGCTTCAGGGCTTTTTTATTGTCTTTTTTTTAATAAATATGTCCATAAGTACATCAAAACTACATGGAAGTACACTGAAAGTACACAGAACAAACCCAGTAAATGCGAGGGGTTAAGCCGGTTTAGTGTAGTTATGTACTTTCAAACACAACCTTTTTCTAGGTTAGCTTTTTTCTGATTCCAGCCTTCCACCAAACTGTAATAAGCCAAGCCGTTGTTATGCGCTTGCCTAGTTTCGATGTCATAACCACGGAGGCGTAATTTGTAGATAATCGCTGACAATCGCGTTATCCCCTTACCAAATAAAGCTACAGAATTAACCGGCTCATGATTCTTTAACATGGCTATTACACAATCAATCTGTGTGTTTTTCATAAGCAGTTCCCCGCCAATTCTTTATTAACAAACTGAAAATAATTACGTAGTTGGTTGATACTTACATCAGGGTATTTTTCCATAACTTGAAGATGCAAGTCCGTATATTTCATTTTCGGGTTGCGCTGCTTGAGTAAAAATGCCAGTTCATGCCACGGATACACCGTATAATCTTTTTGTCGTTTTAGCGGTCTGTGGTGTCCTCTACGCGCTGAATTTCTAACCCACTGATAGATAGTTGATTCAGTTAGCAAGCATTCTCTAGGTCTTTCCCATGCGCCGCTGATAGCTTTCATCAGTGGCTTTGATAAGGTTCTATTTGCATAACGACTATTAAGAAGTTCCAGATGTTTCCCCATTGAAATTGTCCGGTTTGCTACGGCATCAAGCACAACTGATCTACAAGAACCGATTTCTTTAGCATTGCTCTTAGTCATTTTGTACCGCTCCCATACTGTTGATAAGTTCGCGAATATCTTCAACACGCCAAGCGTTTGTTCTCCCGCCTAGGCCAAGTTTTACACAAGCAGGATATACACCGGCACTGACTCCATTAAGCCAAGTGGTACGGCTGACAGGTATCAGGGGTGTGATAGCGGAGCGGGGTTTTTTTCGGTTTTTGCTTTTTGAAGCCTTATAACTTTCTTCGGTAATCTCTTTTTGCCCTATGATCTGGCGCAAGATTACGAAGCCTGTAGCGGGTAATTGTGGGATAGATGGTGGGGTGGTGGTTGATTGGGTCATGCTGCACGCCTTTGAATCTTGTTGAAAGAAAGGCTATGGTAAACAGCACGTTTAAAGCTTTGGGGGATTCCGTGACGGAATCCGTTAAATATTGACGGATTCCGTTAGCGGCTTAGTGTTTACTTGGTCTGTGGGGCTTTAATGTCGGGGTGTATTATTTCGGCTCGCGCTAAAAACTTGGCGATTGTTTTTTCATCCATCGTTGTGCTGCATTTCTCAATAGCTCTTTTTATGCTTTGTCGCCCCGCTCCTGTTGCTGTATTCCTTTCCAAGCTTGGGTCGTACCTATAACCATCAATAGCCATACATAAAATAAGTTTTAACATGGTGCTTATTTCAGTGTCAGAATATCCAGTATCATTAGTTTTTTGCTTGGGTGGCGTTGAATGTTCTATATTTTCAGTATCGGCTTGGGTTTCTTGGTTAGCTAGCCTGATCGGGTTATATTCTGGAAATAAAAAAGATGGGTTATTACCATTTTTTCTTGCCCACGCTTGAAGCTCTAAAAGAGTTACCCATAATCTTTCATCCTTTCCGGTGTAAGTTTTTAAAGTTCCATCAGTAACACACACATCTAGCAAGGCTTGTTTTTCGCATAACCTTGCGCCTATAAGCTCCGGGTCTAGTCCATCGCTACAAGCCCACCTCCCCGCCATTTCGCTTAATGGCATTTTTTCAAGTTCTTGTATCGCTCGCTGATAAGGGGTTGATGTGGTCATTATTGCGCCTGCTTTCTAAATTGTATAATTTGCGCCCCGCTCTTTAGTGCGTCCAAGCAATCACTATAACTTTGCATCATGGTGCGCCGTTCCTCCAAGAACGCCGCGCGGTTATAAGCTGCTCTAACGGCATCCTTTGGCATGTGGCATAGTTGCCGCTCAATGGCATCCTCAGACCATCCATGCTCATTAAGCAAAGTTGATGCTATGGTTCTAAAGCCGTGGGCGGTCATCACATCGCCGGTATAACCGAGCGTCATGAGTGCCGTTCTTATAGTGTTGTCTGACATAGGTCGTCCATCGCCACGGCTTGACGGGAACACATAACGCCCCGCGCCGGTTAGCGGTTTGATTTCTTCCAGTATTGCCACGGCTTGCGTAGATAGTGGCACAATATGATTAACCTCTGTTTTGGTGACAAAATAACGCCACTCTTTAGCCTCTAAATCTATATCCTTCCATTCCATTTGTCGGATTTCGCCGGGTCGTTGGAAGAGCAACGGTGACAATTTAAACGCACACTGAACCACAAAAGTTCCTTGATAACTGTAAATGTCCCTGATTAGTTTGCCTATCTCTTTGGGGTCAATTAACGCCGCGCGGTGTTTTGCTTTTTTCTTGGGAATAGATTTCGCTACAGGCTGCGAGGGGTCATAATCGATATCAATATCTTTTCTAGTGATAGCGTAGGCGAATACACAACTTATCTCACCATACAGCCGGTGGGCGGTTTCTATTTTTTTCTGCTCTATTAAGGGTTCTAACGCCTCTAAAATCTGTGATGATTTTATTTGATTAATAGAAATATTACCCAGTACAGGGAACGCCAGCCGTTCAAGTCGTGATTTTCTTTTTATGTAGGTGATTTCGGCAATGTCATTTTTTATGGCTTCCAACCATTGATTAGTTATTTCTGAAAAACTGTTAAGCATAGGTAGACCGGCTTTTAACAGGCTTTCATTTTCTATGGTGATTTTTAACGCACTTTTAAAATCCTTCCTCACCGCGCTGGGGTCTATGTTGTTGCTGACCTGTATTCTTGCTTCTTCTGCTTTGCGCCTTGCATCTGACAAGCCGGTAACAGGATACACGCCCAAGGACAAAGTTTTGCGCTTGCTGCCGATGCTGTAATCAAACCGCCACCACTTCGCGCCGTCTGGTTTAACCAGTAAATATAACCCGCTGCCGTCATTAAGTCGCACATCCTTAACGCTTGCCTTTGCGCTTTTAACGGCGGTATCTTTAAGTATTTGTTTTGCCATAAGTAACGCTCCAATTTACAGTAACTTTTTCAGTAACTTTTGTTACTGATTTTGGGTTACTGTAAATGTTACTGTATAAAATGTCGAATGTTACTGCATTTCGTTGTATTTCGTTGGACAATAAAAAACCCGCCAAGCCATACAGCTTGCGGGTTTGTGTACTTCTCTGGATATTAAAATATCCTTTTTTGGTGCCGATGGCCGGATTTGAACCGGCACGACTTGCGTCACCACCCCCTCAAGATGGCGTGTCTACCAATTTCACCACATCGGCGTAAACATTTTAAATATTTTCTTACTACTTCTTTACTGACTTTAAGGACAGAATTTTTATTATTTAACCGTCTTCATTTCTTCTGCCTTGGGCACGACTGTAGTTTCTATCTCTTCGCCACTAACTGGCTCAGTTGATTTAACTTCAGGTGTCACAGGCATTTCTTCAGTCTTAATTGCAGGCACTGCGAGATCTGGAGCAACGCTTTTTTCGCCGGCAACTTCGGGAAGAGTCGATGTCTCACCCTGAGATTCTGATGTGCCCATTAAATCAAAAGCGACGCCTTTGTGTCCATTTATGACAGCAAGACCCAAGCTGGTTATAAAAAACAAAGTCGCCATAATGGCGGTAGCACGAGACAAGAACGACGCTGCGCCTTGTGCACCAAAAACAGAACCGGCAGAACCCGTACCAAAAGCTGCGCCCGCATCGGCTCCTTTACCTTGCTGCATTAATATTAGGCCAATAATACCTAATCCCAGCAACACATGAATAACGATAATTACCTGATACATGAAAGTCTAAACTGTTCTAAATCGATTGAAAAATCTTTAAAAAGGATTCCGCATCCAACGAAGCCCCACCTATTAAGCCGCCATCTATATCCGGCATGGCAAACAAGCCTTTGGCATTATCCGGCTTGGCACTACCGCCGTATAAAATTTGTATTTTATCGGCAATAGCCTGATCTTTGGCAGCAATGTACTGGCGAATGTAGTAATGAACTTCCTGTGCTTGCTCATCGCTTGCTGTTTTGCCTGTGCCTATAGCCCAAACAGGCTCATAAGCAATCACTGCGTTGTTAAAAGCAGCGATGCCGGCTAAATTAATAACGGCATCAAGCTGCTCATTAATCACCGCAAAAGTTTGATCCTGTTCGCGCTGCTCCAGCGTTTCTCCTACGCACAAAACAGGAATAATGTTTTGCTCTTGCGCCTGACAAAAACGTGCTGCCACTGATTCGTTGGTATCACCGTAGTAACTACGTCTTTCTGAGTGTCCTACCAAGGCATATTGGCAATTAAACTCTTTCAGCATGGAGGCTGAAATTTCTCCGGTATAAGCACCAGCAGGCTTGTCACCTACATTTTGCGAACCTAATGCCAACGCGGTATCTTTAACCAATGCGCTAACGCAAGGCAAGTAAACATAAGGCACACAGACTGCAATATCTGCATTACTTGCCTCTAACCCGGCAATAATTCCTTTTGCAAGTAACTCAGCACTCGCAAGAGTTCCATTCATTTTCCAATTTCCGACAACCAGAGACCGACGCATCAACATTACTCCCACAAAGAACTAAACCGCTTATGATATAGGCTAACAGCCTCTAATTCAAGCATCTATTGATTTCTTAACATCTTCTGCCAATTGTTGAGCATAATTTTTGACCAAATCTGCCTGCTCGCCTTCAACCATGACACGAATAAGCGGCTCTGTACCCGAAGCTCTTAGCAATACCCGACCGGTATCTCCAAGCTTTTCTTCGATGGCACGGACTGCCTTTTGTATCGCGGCATCGGTGTTTATATCGACCCTTTTGGTGGTTTTGATATTAATCAAAATTTGCGGGTATTTTTGCATACCCGATTTTAATTCATGCAAGCTCTTGCCGCTGTCGTGCATTTCGGCCATAACCTGCAAGGCGGCAATAATTCCGTCACCTGTTGTCGTTTTATCAAGGCAAATAATATGACCGGAATTTTCCCCGCCCAAAATACCTTTATGTTCGCACATCATTTCCAGGACGTAACGGTCACCTACCTTGGCTCTTAGGAGATTGATGCCCAAGCGCTTAAGTCCGTGCTCCATACCCAAATTAGTCATTAAGGTACCCACGACAGGGCCCGACATCAAGCCTGCCTCTAATCTGGCTTTGGCAATAATGTAGATCAGCTCGTCACCATCAACGATTTCACCTTTATGATCAACCATGACCAAGCGATCGCCATCGCCATCCAGGGCAATGCCTATATCCGCCTTGTTGGCCAATACCGCTGCGACCAGCTTATTTGGCTGGGTTGCGCCGCACTCGTCATTTATATTAATGCCATTCGGCTCAGCGCCTATGACAATAACTTCCGCGCCTACTTCGCTAAATACATGCGGTGCAATATGGTAAGTGGCACCATTTGCACAATCGACGACGATTTTCATGCCGCTAAAATCAAAGCGTGTCGGAATACTGGCTTTGCAAAATTCAATATAGCGGCCCGCAGCATCAACCAAACGCTTTGCTTTGCCTAGCTCTGAAGACTCTACCGTGGTCATTGGCGAGTCGATATAATATTCAATTTTTTGTTCTATATCATCAGGCAGCTTGGTTCCCTCTACTGAAAAAAACTTAACGCCATTATCATAATAAGGGTTATGTGAGGCACTGATAACAATACCCGCCTGCGCCCTTAAGGTGCGGGCTAAATACGCGACACCCGGTGTTGGCATAGGCCCCAACAAATGCGTATCGACACCGGCGGCGGTTAATCCTGCTTCCAGAGCAGATTCAAACATGTAACCCGATATGCGGGTATCCTTACCGACCAGAACAAAGCCATGCCCTTCACCGGCAAATACCTTGCCTGCCGCCCAACCCAATTTCAATAAAAAATCTGCTGTTATAGGCGGTTCACCCACCTTCCCTCTAATGCCGTCCGTGCCAAAATATTTTCTTGTCATTAATCTAAAACTCGCTATCTGGAAAACCTGGATATCGTTATCCAGTACAGGTTATGGGTAGTGTTTTACAAAACTAAACCCGGCTCACGAAAAAACTGGCGTCTTTTAACCGGTGCGGTGCATTTTGTAATCGTGCATAAAAAAAGGAGAGGCATGACGCCTCTCCTTTTTAGTCAACTTAAAAAACGTTAGCCTTGCTCGGCTGTTTGACCGATTGTCTTATCGTTTTTTTTGTCATCCTTACCTTTTACTTCATCAGCATGATGATCACCACGCGGCGGCTTATCATCCCAGCCTTGTGGATCTCTTACCGGCACACGTGCCATCAGGTCATCAATTTGAAATTTATCAATCGTCTCATACTTCATTAGCGCGTCGGCCATGGAATGCAAAATATCAATATTTTCTTTTAAGAGTCGCTCTGCACGCTCGTAGTTTCGGTCAATAAATGAGCGAATCTCTTCATCAATGGTATGTGAAGTTTCTTCAGCGACTGTTTTGTGTTGCGTTACTGAGCGCCCCAGAAACACTTCGCCTTCTTCTTCACTGTATGACAAAGGCCCTAAACGTTGAGACAAGCCCCATTTAGTCACCATATTTCTTGCCAATTCAGTCGCACGCTCAATATCATTGGAAGCACCGGTACTGACCTGTTCCCAGCCAAAAACTACTTCCTCGGCGATACGACCACCGTATAAACTGGAAATCATACTATCCAGCTTTTGTTTGCTGGCACTGTACTGGTCTCTTTCCGGTAAAAACATGGTCACACCCAGCGCACGTCCTCTGGGCATAATGCTGACTTTATAGACAGGATCATGTTCCGGCACCAACTTACCGACAATGGCATGACCTGCTTCATGATAAGCCGTCATTCTTTTTTCTTTCTCATCCATTACCATGGTGTGCCTTTCAGCCCCCATGATCAATTTGTCTTTGGCTTTTTCCAAGTCAGACATATTGACGACGCGCTTATTCATTCTGGCGGCAAACAATGCGCCTTCATTGATTAAGTTAGCCAAATCAGCACCGGAAAACCCGGGGGTTCCCTGAGCGATGTATTTAACTTCGACATCATCAGCAATGGGTACTTTTTTGATATGGACATTAAGAATTTGCTCACGCCCCCTGACATCAGGCAGACCCACTGTAACTTGACGATCAAATCGACCAGGTCTCAATAAAGCCTTATCCAAGACATCAGGACGGTTGGTTGCAGCGATAACGATAATACCTTCGTTACCCTCAAAACCATCCATTTCAACCAATAACTGATTTAAGGTTTGTTCGCGCTCGTCATTGCCACCACCCAAACCGGCACCACGCTGACGACCCACTGCATCAATCTCGTCAATAAAGATAATGCAAGGCGCATGCTTTTTGGCCTGCTCAAACATGTCACGAACACGGGAAGCGCCGACACCAACAAACATTTCTACAAAATCAGAACCGGAAATAGTAAAAAACGGTACTTTGGCTTCACCGGCAATGGCTCTGGCCAGCAACGTTTTACCGGTTCCCGGTGGGCCAATCATCAAAGCACCGCGTGGAATTTTTCCACCCAATTTTTGATATTTTGCCGGATCTCTAAGAAAGTCGACCATTTCGACCACTTCTTCTTTAGCTTCATCGCAACCGGCAACATCTGCAAAAGTGACTTTAATCTGATCTTCTTCAAGCATTCTGGCTTTACTTTTGCCAAAGCTCATGGCTCCACGACCGCCGGCACCACCGCCCTGCATTTGTCGCATAAAGAAAACCCAGACCGCAATCAGCAGCAACATAGGTCCAAAGGAGACCAGCAACTGCATCAGCATGGAAGGCTGCTCAGGCGGAACCGCTTTAATGTCGACGCCATTAGCCAACATATCATCAATCAGATGTGGATCGTTAGGCGCATACGTTTTAAAAAGCTGACCACCTTGAGTCTTGCCTTTTATAATATGCTCATCAATCATCACTTGTTGTACCTGACCCGCTTTCACCGACTCGATGAATTGCGAATATGATAACGATGAATCAATCCTCTCTCCTTGTGAGCCAAAGTTATTAAACAGGGACATCAATACAACAGCAATGACTACCCACAGGATTATATTTTTTACCATATCATTCACAAACACACCCTAGCCTCTAACGGCTCTCGGTTTAAAAAACTGAGTAATTATATCAGGAGTTGACTTTCCTGACTGTCGTTATTTATCTGAAACTCACCAAACCATAGTAACTTTCCTTAGCTTGTAGATATAAGGACGACTAAAGATTATTTAAAGCCTTTGGCTAAAATATAAACTTCATTGCTTCGTGGTCTTGATGCTTTGGGTTTTCTGATCACTACTTTTGTAAAGCAGCTCTGCACTTCACCTTGAAATGCCTCAAAACCCTCGCCGTGAAATAATTTAACCAAAAAGCTGCCATCTTTTGTTAAAACCGATTTTGCTGCCTCTAAAGCCAGCTCTCCCAGATAAATGGCACGCGGTTGATCCACGCCTCTATTGCCACTCATATTAGGTGCCATATCCGACATCACCAGATTAACGGGAGCGCCATCCAACACTGCATGGAGCTGTTCCAACACGGCTTCTTCACGAAAATCACCCTGAATAAAATCAACCCCTTCGAGCGCATCCATTGGCAAAATATCCAGCGCGATCAATTTATTTTTTTTACCCATTAATTGCCGGGCAAGCTGCGACCATCCACCGGGAGCCGCACCCAAATCAACAATATTCATCCCTGGCTTAATCAGCTGATCTTTTTCCTGAATTTCTTTTAATTTAAAAACGGCACGCGAGCGATAACCCTGTGTTTGAGCCATTTTGACGTATTCATCTTCAAAATGTTCCGCCATCCAACGACTGCTGCTTTTACTTCGACCCATAATATGTTGTATAGTGTATAGTAACTTTTTGATTTAGGAATACTGAGTGAACTCTGCAGACAAGAAAAAACTTCGAGCTCAAGCTCATACTTTAAAACCCGTGGTCATGATTGGGCAATCAGGTCTTACTGCCGCCGTACTGGCAGAGCTTGATCAGGCGCTTAACACCCACGAATTAATTAAAGTAAAAATCCGCGCAGAACGCGATGATCGCAAGCCGATTAGTGAAAAAATATGCACCGATACCGGCGCAGAGCTAATCCAAACCATTGGTCAAATCGCTGTTATTTACCGATTGAATCCCAATAAGTAAAAAATAGGCACGCAACAGCTTGAGTATTACCCCCTTCTCCCGTCGGGGGCAGGGGTAATCTGTTCAAGTGAGACATACACCTTCCCAAGGCGAAAGAAAAACCAACGTAAGTATTCAGTCCCCCTCTTTGAAAAAGAGGGGTTAGGGGAGATTTTATTAGATAAATCCCCCTCAATCCCCCTTTTTCAAAGGGGGAGGTGAATAATTACAAACCAACCGCTTCTTTAACCTTGCCCCTTTCGCCTCAATTAAATATATTTGATTGAGATAATTTCATAATCAACATTACCACCCGGTGCCTTAACCGTAACAACATCCTCTATCTCTTTGCCAATTAACGCTCGCGAAATAGGTGAGCCAATTGAGATACGACCTTCCTTGATGCTGGCCTCGTCTTCACCGACTATCTGATACGTGACTCTTCTCTCGGACTCGATATCTTCTATTTCTACCGTGGCTCCAAACACCACTTTGCCATTGGCATCTACCTTGGTAACGTCAATAATTTGTGCATTGGAAAGCTTGCCTTCAATTTCAGCAATACGCCCTTCTGCAAAACTTTGTTGTTCCTTAGCCGCGTGATATTCAGCATTTTCCTTTAAATCACCATGCGCACGCGCCGTGGCAATGGAAGCAATAATACGCGGACGCACCACTGATTTTAATTCATCCAATTCTGCACGTAATTTTTCTGCACCTTTAACGGTGAGAGGTACTTTAATCATTTTTAAACTCCATTAATCATCTTTTGGACAAAAGGCACCCATAAAAAGCTATGTATTGGTGCCTTTGCCGCTTTAAATCAAACTTTTATGTAAATCTTGCAGACAATTCACGTCACCGGCATCCAGCTCACCCAGCGCGTAACACGCCGCGCGTGCGCCTGCCATCGTGGTGTAATAAGTCACCCGGTGCTGTAGGGCTTCCCGACGCATAGTGAATGAGTCTGAAATGGCTTTTTTGCCTTCGGTGGTATTAATAATCAGCTGAATCTGGTCATTTTTAATCATATCAACCGTATTAGGTCGACCTTCGTTGACTTTATAAACCACTTCACAAGGAATACCGGCTTCTTTAAGAAATTTTGCGGTGCCACCGGTTGCGACAATTTCATATTTCTTGTCTACCAACATTCTGGCGATATCAGGTGCCTTGGCTTTATCGGCATCGCGGATACTGATTAGCACCTTGCCGCTGTCATTCAGATTAACACCCGCCGCGCGTTGTGACTTGGCAAAAGCTTCACCAAAGGTTTTCCCTACGCCCATCACTTCACCCGTTGATTTCATTTCAGGGCCTAACAAAGGATCAACCCCTGGAAACTTAACAAATGGAAACACGGCTTCCTTGACTGAATAGTAAGCGGGGATTCGTTCTTCGGTAACGCCTTGTTGTGCCAAGGTTTGCCCTACCATGACGCGTGCGGCAATTTTAGCCAACGGATAACCGGTAGCTTTAGATACAAATGGTGCAGTCCGTGACGCTCTTGGGTTAACTTCAAGCACATAAATATCTTCACCCTGAATCGCAAACTGGGTATTCATCAGCCCTCTTACACCCAATGCCTCAGCCATTTTACCGACTTGTTCGCGTAACTTATCCTGAAGCTCCGGTGCCAATTCATAAGGCGGCAATGAACAGGCAGAGTCACCTGAGTGGACTCCAGCCTGTTCGATGTGCTCCATCAAGCCGCCAATTAACACGCGTTCACCGTCATAAATAGCATCAACATCCATTTCCACGGCATCATCAAGAAAACGATCCAGCAATACGGGCGCATCATTGGAAACGCTCACCGCTTCTTTCATGTAACGCTGCAAGCCTTCTTCATTGAAAACGATTTCCATGCCCCGACCACCCAACACATAAGACGGCCTGACTACCAGCGGATAACCCAAGTCTTTAGCGGCATTAACAGCTTGCTCAACTGATCGCGCGGTGGCATTGGGCGGCTGTTTTAGGCCCAATCTTTCCAGCAATTTTTGAAAGCGTTCCCGATCCTCGGCCAAATCAATAGAATCCGGGGATGTGCCAATAATGGGCACACCGGCCGCCTCCAAAGCACGCGCCAATTTTAAGGGTGTCTGGCCACCGTATTGAACAATAACACCTTTGGGCTTTTCAATATGAACAATTTCCAGCACATCTTCCAACGTTAATGACTCAAAATATAATCGATCCGAGGTATCAAAGTCCGTTGAAACCGTTTCAGGATTACAATTAATCATGATGGTTTCATAGCCATCTTCACGCAATGCCAACGCGGCATGGACACAACAATAATCAAATTCTATGCCCTGCCCGATTCGGTTAGGGCCGCCACCCAGAATAATAATTTTTTCTTTATCAGAAACCCGTGCTTCACATTCTTCTTCGTAAGTGGAATACAAATAAGCCGTATCCGACGAAAATTCAGCAGCACATGAGTCGATGCGTTTATAAACAGGACGAATATTTTGTTTATGACGGACATTACGCACTTCAGTTTCAGAAGCATCCAGCAATTTGGCTATGCGAATATCTGAAAAACCTTTGCGCTTTAGCTTATAAAGCTCGCCGTCTTTCAAGGTTGATAAAGTTTTAGTGGCCAATGATTGTTCGGTGATAATCAAATCTTCAATCTGCGCTAAAAACCACGGATCAATTTTACAAACATCATGAATCTCGTCAAGTGTCATACCGATACGGAAAGCATCCGCCACATATAACAAACGATCCGGCCCTGGATGACGCATTTCCCTTTGCATTTTTTCTTTGGCGTCATCTGCGTTCAAGTCGATTATTTCATCGAGACCGCTAATGCCAATTTCCAGACCACGCAAGGCTTTTTGCAGGGATTCCTGGAAAGTGCGGCCAATCGCCATCACTTCACCGACTGATTTCATTTGCGTAGTTAAACGATCATCCGCTTGAGGAAATTTCTCAAACGTAAATCGTGGCACTTTAGTGACCACATAATCGATGGTTGGCTCAAATGATGCCGGAGTTGCACCACCCGTAATTTCATTTTTCAGTTCATCCAGCGTATAACCGACCGCCAATTTAGCGGCCACTTTGGCAATCGGAAAGCCGGTCGCTTTAGATGCCAAAGCCGATGAACGTGACACGCGTGGATTCATTTCAATAACAATCATGCGGCCATCAACCGGATTAATGGCTACCTGAACATTAGACCCGCCGGTATCCACACCAATCTCGCGCAAGACCGCCAACGACACATTACGCAAAATTTGATATTCTTTATCGGTCAATGTTTGCGCGGGTGCTACGGTAATGGAATCCCCCGTATGCACACCCATCGGATCAAAGTTTTCAATCGAACAGACGATAATGCAGTTATCCTTGGAATCACGCACCACTTCCATTTCGTATTCTTTCCAACCCAATACGGATTCTTCAATCAATAATTCATTAGTGGGCGATAAATACAAGCCGCGTTCGCAAATCTCAACAAACTCTTCTTTATTGTAAGCAATACCACCGCCACTACCACCCATGGTGAAAGAAGGACGAATGACCGTCGGATAACCGACTTCTTTTTGAGCCGCCAACGCCTCTTCCATCGTATGCGCGGTTTTTGATTTCGCAACTTCATAGCCAATACGCTTCATGGCATCGTTAAACAATTGACGATCTTCGGCCATATTAATGGCTTCTTTAGTCGCGCCGATCATCTCAACGTTATATTTTGCCAGCACACCATGCGCATCAAGATCCAGCGCACAGTTCAACGCGGTTTGACCGCCCATGGTTGGCAAAACAGCATCAGGGCGTTCTTTTGCTATAATTTTTTCGACCGTTTGCCAATCGATAGGCTCGATATAGATCGCATCCGCCATATCGGGATCGGTCATGATGGTGGCGGGATTGGAATTTACCAGAATAACCCGATAACCTTCCTCTCTCAGCGCCTTGCAGGCTTGCGTTCCTGAATAATCAAACTCACAGGCCTGACCAATAACAATAGGACCTGCGCCCAGTAATAATATAGATTTTATGTCGGTTCTTTTTGGCATGTTTTTTTTAAAGTTATGGTTTTTCTACTATCTACAAGAAAACGGAAATAAACGCCTGATCATTATTCAAACGCCCATCAGCAATTTCATTAAGCTCTTGGTTTTCTAGCTTCTCTATATCGCTTAAGTCATCATCTACTAACAAATGGCACAGGTCTTGAGGCAACAATGGTAAAAAATCAATAATTTTCTGATAAATAGCATCTTGAACTTCAAGTTGTATAGTTTTTATTAAAATACGCTCCTAAGATATAGTTGTTTGAAAGCACGAAGCCTATTGAGTTATTTAACTGGCTTCACACCCAAATCTTTACAAATCTTATTAGCTAAAATATCACTTACTTCATTGTGACGCGGAATAGCGGAACGTCTGTTTTGTAAAGGATTTTGCCACCATGAGTGCCGTCCGCCTTCTCTTAATAACTCACAGCCTTGTGCGTTTAAATATCTGATTAATTCCGAACGTTTCATAATGCGATGCGTTCTTCCCGATAATCTGACCCTGCATTTAATAACGCTTCTTCACGATTAAAAGTTAAGGCTTCCTGTAACGTTATTTTTAAACTTTCCAGCAATTCACGGTATGTAGATTCTTGACAGTTGATGCCCTGGATTTCTTCAATCCAACCGATCCACCAATCGCCATCTTGTTTTATTACTGCGGTATATTCGTTATTCATGATGTTTCAGTTAGTGTTATGTTCAGATTTTTTGAGAGGTTTCACTACGCGTTACCCATCTTACGAGTTGAGCCAGCAGTGTTAAAAAATCAACGACATTTTAGTAAGCAGTGCATGAACTTCAAGTTTTATGGTTTTCATTAGTTATGCCGATTTAATTTGCGCTAATAATCCATTAATTACTTTTTTAACTTCTGGGGAAGAAAAAATTATTTTAAGCTTTTCTTCAAACTTCTCTTGGTTTTCTACTTTTTCAACGGCATAGCTCCTATCAGGTAACCGAGTCGCTGTTATCGTTAGCTCTAAAGGATAAAAATCTAAATCATGATTTACACTAAAAACTTCATAACTATAATTATTTAATGACGGAGCTGTAATATAAAACTCCAAGCTAAATTCGTTAGAAAGATTGCTTTGCTCAACCTTGCCAACTAACAGTCCTTGTGTTTTTTTTGCCAACTCTTGTGCCAGTTCTTTTAAAACCGCAATAGGCGGCTTTACAGAAGTTTCTTCAATAACATCATCAAAAAAATTAGCCATTTATTTATCTCCAATAAGTTGTGATATTTCTAATTTGACCAATAAAGGTAAATGATCTGAAAAATTATTTGATATTTTTCCCTTGCTTATTAAGCTAATTCCATTAATTTCATCAATTACCTTTAAATTATTTTGACTAAAATGGGGCAATAATGAAGGGCGTAGTAAAACCTGATCGAAGGTATTCCAAAAATAATTGATCATCCCGTTATTGTAATAATAAGTCCCTGGATAACCCTCGGAATCATCGCCTAATCTGCTCCACATGGGATTATAAAAAAACTTTTTTTCTTGTCCCAATACCGTTCTACTCTGTTTCAAAGCAACACGCTTATCCATTACGCCATGAAAGCCATCGGCACTAACCAATCCTGTTTCAAAAGGATTCATATTAAAATCCCCCATGACAATAGTAAGTGCATGACCTTGTTCTTGTTCACGCTTATCTATTTCGTTAGCAATTCTGGTTGAGATAGCGGCTTGCTCTCTTTCATCAGAGTGGAGCTTACTTGGGATATGAACGGCAACCAATAAAATCTCAACTCCGATGGGATGGGTTATTTTTCTAATCGAACCCCAACTATCATCATGTACCAGTTCAAAAGCGTGTATCCGCGTATAAAACGATATTTTCGCCGAAGGGTTAAAAGGAGCAATAAAAACTCTATCGGTATCTTCATTAAGAACAGGTAAAATTTCGGCATCCTGCATGGTGTTTTCTGCCAACACCAGAATATCCACATCATAACAATCACATAATGACTTAAGTTCACTAGCCAATGGTTTTCTATTTATATTCCAAAACAGCAGCTTCATTCGTTATAAAGGGCTTGCAAGATGGACAAATACAAATAGCATTCAGGCTTAATTTTGTGATTTTTTATAAGCCTACCATTTACCTAGCCCAGCATTACCAAGACTTAGCATGATCCATCATCCCAATAAACTCATCAAACAAAGATTCCACATCATTCGGCCCCGGACTGGCTTCTGGATGCCCTTGAAAACTGAACGCAGGACAATCAGTGCGTTTAATGCCCTGCAAACTGCCGTCGAATAACGAGCGGTAAGTGGCAACTACATTATCGGGCAAACTGGCTTCATTCACTGCAAAACCATGATTTTGGCTGCTGATCATCACGCGTCCTGTGGCTATTTCCTGAACCGGATGATTGGCACCATGATGACCGAATTTCATCTTTTCAGTTTTGGCACCGCTCGCCAAAGCCAGTAACTGATGTCCCAAACAAATACCAAATACCGGAACTTTATGCTCCAATAGGGTTTTGATGGCCTCGATGGCGTAAGTACAAGGCTCCGGATCACCGGGGCCATTAGATAAAAATACGCCGTCAGGATTCATAGCCAACACGGTTGCTGCTGAGGTGGTTGCAGGCACAACCGTAATGCGACAGCCGCGATTAACCAGTAACCGGAGAATATTGCGTTTAATGCCAAAGTCGTAAGCGACTACATGTTTGGACAGGTTCTCACCTTGCGTATAACCGTTTTGCAGATCCCAGATGTTTTCAGTCCATTCATAAGACGTGGACGTGGTGACTTCTTTAGCCAAATCCATGCCTTTTAATCCGGGAAAGCTTTCAATCGCAGCTTTTGCAGTCTCTGGACAAACCGTATCGCCGGCCATAATACAGCCACGTTGCGCACCTTTATCACGCAACAATCGGGTCAACTTTCGCGTGTCTATATCGGCAATGGCAACCACATTATTGTCCAGCAAATACTGTTGCAACGTTTTTTCGCTGCGCCAGTTACTCGCCAATAACGGCAAATCCCTAATGACCAAACCACTGACAAAAACACCGCCCGACTCATCGTCTTCGCTGTTCGTGCCGACATTGCCGACATGCGGATAGGTTAATGTCACAATTTGTTGGCAGTAGGAAGGATCACTGAGAATTTCCTGATACCCCGTCATCGCAGTATTAAAAACCACTTCACCCACAGAACAGCCGTCTGTACCTATCGATACACCGTTAAATACTGTTCCATCTTCTAACACTAATAATGCAGACTTAGCCAAACACGTTACCTCGAATATACAAAACGGAATGAACCCGTAAACCTAAAAAATGATGATTGATCCACAAAAATAAAAAGTAGGAGCCGCCAAGCGATGCAACATAAACCAGAGAAGGATATTAAACAGCTATCCACCCGTTCGGTAACGGGCGACCGCTTGAAGTCTATTGGAATCTTTGCGTGCTTTTTGTGCTTTTCGTGGATTAGCTGATTTTTTAGGTTAAAAACTCATCCCGTTATAAAAAATAAAACTGTACCACTATACAAAATTATGCAGCTTTGGTCATTAAGAATTTTTTTGTTTAAGGATAGAAACTACAAAGCCCTTAACGCAAGAGCACTCGAATGGCACGAATTTGGCTGATAAACACGGATAAATAGTTAAGACTCTATCGGCTAAAAACCGCTCTCATCGGTGTCATCCGTGTTCCCTATAAAACTGCTTTTAGATTCATAAGGCTTCGTTTAGCTGTATAATTTGGCATCTTCTGTTAATCCGTATAAAAATCATCATGACCACCGTTAATTCTGAAAAACTTTCCAGCGCCCGTTTTGCCCAAGCAACCGATGCTTTTGTTGAAGTGTTTACCGCTTCTGTTGATTTTGACCAGCGCATGGCCGGGCAAGATATTCAAGGCTCAATCGCCCATGCCACCATGCTGGCTCACTGCGGCATTCTGACTGAAGCGGAGCGTGACGCTATTATTAACGGCCTCAACCAAATCAGCGATGAAATCATTAAAGGTGACTTTGTCTGGTCGATTAAGCAAGAAGATGTCCACATGAACATCGAAGCCAGGCTGACTGATTTAATAGGCATTGCCGGTAAAAAGCTGCACACCGGCCGCTCTCGTAATGATCAGGTTGCCACCGACATCCGGCTTTATTTACGGAGTGAAGTGGGTCACATTACAGCTCAGCTCACCCGTTTGCAAACTGCCATTCTGGATTTGGCAGAACAACATGCCGACACCATCATGCCCGGATTTACGCATTTACAAGTTGCCCAGCCGATTACGTTTGGTCATCATTTAATGGCGTGGTTTGAAATGTTGGTGCGTGATCGGGAAAGACTGCAAGATTGCTGCAAACGTATCAATATTATGCCACTGGGCGCTGCCGCTTTGGCCGGAACCAGTTACCCGATTGATCGTTTTATGACCGCTGATTTGCTGGGTTTCAGCCGACCCTCAGCCAACTCGTTGGATTCGGTTAGTGACCGTGATTTTGCCATTGAATTTACCTCCGTGGGCAGCATCATCATGATGCACTTATCGCGTTTTTCCGAAGAACTCATCTTGTGGTCCAGCGCCCAGTTTGATTTTATCGACATGCCCGATGCGTTCTGCACCGGCTCTTCCATTATGCCGCAAAAGAAAAACCCGGATGTGCCTGAACTGGTTCGCGGCAAATCAGGTCGGGTAACCGGACATTTAATGTCGTTACTGATGCTGATGAAAAGCCAGCCTTTAGCGTATAACAAAGATAATCAAGAAGATAAAGAACCGCTGTTTGATACCGCTGATACCTTGATTAATTGCTTGCGGGCTTATGCCGATATGGTGCCGCATCTTAGCGCCAAAAAAGCCAATATGTACAACTCTGCTAAACGCGGCTTTGCCACCGCAACCGATCTGGCTGATTATCTGGTTCGTAAAGGCATGGCTTTTCGTGATGCCCACGAAGTGGTAGGTTTGGCTGTGCGTGCCGGAATAGAAAGCAACCGTGATTTATCCGAAATATCACTGCCTGAATTACAACAATTTTCAGCCTTGATTACTGAAGATGTGTTTGGATTTTTAACCCTGGAAGGCTCGGTTGCCGCACGCAAACATATCGGTGGCACCGCGCCTGATACCGTCAGAAATGCCATTCAAACTGCGCGATCGGCTATGGCAGCTTTATAAGAACGGTGGGCTACCAGGGACAAAAAGACTGGATCCAGACTTGGAAGGTCTGGATCGCGTTAAGTGGAAAACACTTATGGTTGATTAAAAAAGTACACTTATTACAATTTGCTAATTCAATGATATGGATGACAAATCTTAATGGTCATCCTGTTCTTCTTGTTGCTCGGTCTTCTCAGATTCACAATCTGAAACATGAACATCGTTATCGTCCTGGGTGCAATTGTCACTTTGCCCGGTGCCGCCAATAATATCATCCTTGCCGCTGTCGCCTGAAATATCATCACTGCCAGCGCCGCCATCAATTACTTCGTTGCCGTTACCGCCACTAATGGTGTCTTTGCCGGCATCACCTTTGATTACATCATTGCCTTCACCGCCAGACAGGATGTCATTGTTGTCACCACCAGAAATAGTGTCGACTCCCATGCCACCAGAGACTGCGTCAGCACCTGCATTTCCATTTAGAACGTCGTTGTCGGCATCGCCCCTGATTTGATCATTGCCGACATCACCGGAAATCTTGTCATTTCCTGCACCGCCCGAGATATTATCGTCGCCGTTGCCGCCACTTAGTATGTCAAGACCGGCATTACCATCAATTGTGTCGTTACCATCGCCTCCGGAGAGAGCATCGTTACCGATGTCGCCAATAATTTGATCATCGCCGGCATCGCCAGAAGCTTTGTCGTTTCCTGTGCCACCGGCGATATTATCGTTGCCATTGCCGCCATTAATAGTGTCGTTACCGACATTACCACTGATTTGATCATTGCCGTTACCACCGGATATTTTATCGTCGCCATCATCACCGCAGAGGGTATCGTTTCCGCCCAGACCGTTGATAGTGTCATTGCCACCCAAGCCACTGATGACATCATTACCGGGCGTTCCGTTTAATGTATCCGCTCCGGTTGTACCTAATATTGTGGGAGTTAGACCTTGGCACGTTGTTGCTGAAATGGCGTTGGTAGATGTTGCAAGCAATAGACCGGTAATTGCTAAAAATGATTTTAAATTTTGTTTTTTCATACAAAAATGTCCATAAAAATGAGAACAAGGGATAGATGATTGGAAGTCTTTCAAAACAAGTTTAGCTAAAATAACGTAACTATTCAGTCCCCCTCTTTGAAAAAGAGGGGTTAGGGGAGATGTTATTAGATAAATCCCCCTCAACCCCCCTTTTCAAAGGGGGAGGTGAATACTTACAAAATAACTTACAATCGTAATTAATACCATTTATTCGTTCTTAAGCAATACGGAAACATCCCGTTGGGATGAAGCCAAAGATTGGGAAAGAGCCTGCAATCCCCTCCCCAATCCGCGCCCGATAAAGCAATAATCGCAATTCAAGCTGCTCAATTTATTTTGGAGCTGGGGATTCAATAAGTAACAGCACTTTTACGCGGTTATCCACTTTTTGTTTACGTACATAACCTATGGATCCTGGGGTCGATGCCACAAAGCGCACTACGGCTTCCTCAGAAGCCATTACTTTGGGAGGGCTGATACCATTGAAATACTGGACATTCCAATAATCTTCCTGCTCTTCCGGTAACATTGCGAAAAGAGCGAGTGAAAAACTGCGTCGCAAAGGATCGGTGACTGGCAAGTTTAACGGGATCCAGCGATTTCCTTCCGAGTCCATTTGACTTTTACGCAGATAAATAAGGTTTAAAGCATCAAGCGACAGGGTATCCATTGAGTTGGACACAGTTGTTATGACAGCAATAGGTTCGACGGCGAGCGCCGAAAACCCTGCACTTAACATAGCAACAAGTAGCGCGTAAGCGATGCGCATGTTCATTAAAACAGGATGGCAAAAGATGCGGCGAGACCATCCGGGGCTAAGGTTTCGTTGTGCGCCCCCAGTTGATAGTCCAATTTCCAAACAATCGGCGGCAAAGGCTTATAAGCCAACCCTAATAACCCGACTTGTCCCGCTTTATCCTGTGATTGTTCAAAAAATTCGTAACGGCCTACTATAAACCAATGCGGGTTAAGGGGAACTACGCTTTGAACAAACCCTTGCCCGGCACTTGCAATACCGGCATGATCACTAGTGCGATAAACCATTTCACTGCTGAGTTCAAATTTCTTATAAGACCAGGAAACATCAAGTCCGGTTAAATAATAACGTGTGGACTGTAAATCATGCAGAACGAAATCAGCAACGGAAGCGCCGATCTGTAATGTGTCGCTGAAGAAGTAACGTAAATGTGCCCCCAGTGCATTATCAAAAGAGTTTTTTGATCGATGCGGATCAATGTTATCAGTTATATCACCATACACGCTATATTCAAGCTGACGGTTAATCACGTTAACAGAGCCATGCAACATAAGTCCTGAAGCATGGGTGGAGAATAAATTTTGAGTCGCAACCGGACGAAAGGTAGTCCAAACCAAGGGTGCTGCGTGAATCAGGTTCCATTCGCCAACAGGGGTAAGAAACTTTCCTAGTCGCACCGTCAGATTATTGTTCACCAAGCTGTCGAGATAAAATCTTTCAAAATCGAATTGGGCATTCTGTACGCCCAACGATTGATGCCTGCCTGCACTCAGTAACTCGCCCGCTTCCAATTCCGAAAAAAAATGCAATCGCGAGCCATTATCCCAGGTCAGAAACAAACTGAGATCACTCACCTCGAAACTCCAGGGAGCTGCGCGAGGTACGCTGATTTGTGTACTGGCATAGCCGCCAATACGTAATCCGGTTTCACCCACCAAATAGCCAGTACCCAGACGATAACCACCATCGACTTCATTAGCAACGGCTGTTTCGGGTATCGATACCATCGACAACGCAGTCACCAATAAATTAAAAAGGGTAAAAATACGCATAAATTACTAAATTAGGGAGTATATTTTTCAGGAAAGTCATCGAATCAAAAAAATATCGATGATATAAAGAACTTACACTCAATGTTCAAGTTTTCTTACCTTGACTTTATAGATCATTGATAAGCACATGCATTACCCTGCTTGCAGGGAATAAATGATAAGTGCAGAACAGCATTTTTCTCTTTGATTCTTGTTATGGCTGACTTTCCGAACTCAATGTGAAAATTAATTGCCGGAAACGGCGTAGGCCGGAATAAGGCTTTTCGAGCGCAAGCAAGAATAAGCGTTTCCGGCACCCGGTACGAGAGCGCCACCACGCGCTACGCTTGGGTGGTCTTATTCCGGTCTACGCCTATTGGTTGTTATAGGCTGTCTACTGAAATCAAAAATTAAAAACTTGAAGATTGAGTTACAGGCTATTCAGTGATAATTATCCATAGCGCACTGCCAATCTGAATTAATTCACGCCGTAGTCGATCAATTTATTCAGAACTTCCCGCATTTAAGCCATATTTTTTAAGCTTGTACCAAAGTGTGCGCTCACTAATTTTTAGTATACGTGCAGCCTTGGCTTTATTACCGGCAGACTCTGCAAGGGCTTTATTCAAAAATTTCTTTTCCAGGGTTGCTACACCGGCTTCCAGATCCAGATCGTCATTATCGATGGCTGACAATACGATGACAGGAAATGCTGTGTACAGTATTTCTTGGGGTAAATGGCTGACGCCTACCTCAACGCCTTGGCTTAAAACGGCGGCACGCTCCATCATATTTTCCAGTTCGCGAACATTGCCAGGCCATGCGTAGCCCGTTAGTGCCTGAGTGACCTCAGTCGAAAGCTTAACAGAGCCACCACCAAGCGACCGTCGATATTTTTCCAGAAAATAATGCGCTAATAAAGGAATGTCTTCGCATCGTTCCCGCAAAGGCGGTAATTGAATTCCCAAGACATTGATACGATAATAAAGATCTTCGCGTAAGCGACCTGCCTGAACAGCTTCCAGTGGAGCGCGGTTAGTTGCCGCGATAATACGTATGTCAATATCTATGCTTTGATTACTACCCAAGCGATCAATACGACTTTCCTGGAGTACCCGTAGCAATTTAGCTTGAATAGAGGGGTTCATTTCGGTAATTTCATCCAGAAACAAAGTGCCTTCGTGCGCCAACTCAAATTTACCAACCCGATCCTTGTGAGCGCCGGTGAAAGCGCCGCGAACATAGCCAAACAATTCGCTTTCCAAAATATCGGCCGGAATGGCAGCGCAGTTAATAGCGACGAATAAGCCATGCCGACCTGAATGAGTATGAATGGCTCGTGCGACTAACTCCTTGCCGGTTCCGGTTTCACCTATAATAAATATGCTGGCTTTACTAGGCCCTGCTTGTCGAATCAATTCATATATTTTTTGCATGGCCGGACATTGTCCGACAAATTCCCCCCAGCCTTTATTCATTTCATCACGCAGGAATTCATTTTCCTGGAGTACTCTTTGCACCTCAAGTGCACGTCGAACAATCATTTCCACTTGTGCGACATCCAGCGGACGGATTATAAAATCAAAGGCTCCCTGTTTCATTGCGGCAACTGCATTTTCGACCGTGCCGTAGGCAGTCACAACAATCACTGGAATGGTGTGACTTTCGCTACGCAGAGTGGCTAATAACTCTAAACCACTCATACCCGGCATATTAAGATCAGTGATCACTAAATCTATCGGTTTTTCGTGTAATATTTCTAAAGCTGTTTTCCCGTCAAGCGCGGAAAAAACGACACAACCGAATTTACGTAACAATATTTCCAGCATACGGCGTGCATTGGGTTCATCGTCAACTACCAGAACACGCGATCCGTTTAACATAACTTTTCTCCCTGAGAAAATGGTAAAAACAGCGTAAAACACGCGCCGCCCAACTCACTATTATCGGCAGCCAGGCGACCTCCGTGGATAGCAACAATTTGCTGAGTAACCGTTAAGCCAAGGCCAATACCACCCTCCCGGGTGGTAAAAAAAGGATCAAACAGGCGGGCACAATTTTCAAGCGGAATACCGGGGCCATCGTCTTCTATAGTTATTTTTATGGCAGCGACATCCGAACAATCAGTACGTATGCGTATTCGTCCACCCGTAGGAATGATTTGAATGGCATTTAGAATTAGATTTAGAAAAACCTGGACTAATAATTCCTCATCGCATTCTATAATTTCTTTATTTTCAGGCAATAGCCAGTCTATCTGTATCGCTTTTTTTTGTGCCTGCGTGGCAAGCAACTCAAGCACTCGCTGGATGATTTTAGGCAGATTTTGCGGTTGCATGCTAGGCTGTCTAGGACTGGCGCAATCCAGCAAGGTCGAAATCAAACGATTGAGACGGGCACTTTCTTCAACAATCATTTGCGTCATTTCCCTGCCCTCAGAGCTTAGCGCTGTTTCCCATTGCAACATTTGTGCGGTAGTTTGCAAAATACCCAGCGGGGTACGTACCTCGTGTGCCATTATTGCTGCCATTTCGCCAACTACAGCCAATTTAGCAGCATGGATAACTTGTTCGCGTGATCGCGCCAAATCTTCAATAAGCTGCCCGAAGGCTACACTTAACTCGCGCACCTCTTGTGCACCGGATACCTCCGGGCCGACACCGTCTGATGTTTTTTGGAAGCGCCGAATCCAAGCTGTTAAATCCAGCAATGGCCGGGCAATGCGCCCTGCCACCCATTGAGCAACGCCACCGGCTACCAATCCGGTTATGATAAAAGCGCTGAAAAACAGCCACCACAAGGCCCAGATAGGTTGAAATGCCTGCTGTGTAGATTTAATGATCAACAATGACCAGCCCATATTTGCGTAGCCTTGATAACCCTTGGAAACAGCATAACCCACTAATACCGATGAATCAGTCAAGGGTTGCCCAGTATGGACAGTGATGCCGTTTTGTTCCTGGAGCTTCCAGCTTGCAAAGGTGTCAGTCAATAGCAGTTGTTGGCTGCGCACAGCTTCCGAGGCAGCTATTGCCCTACCATCAGCATCCATGAGTATCACAAAACGCTCACCCTCATCAGCATGGTTGACTTGATCGAACATCCGGAAAATCTGCCTAAGATCAAATACCCCAAATAGCTGTCCGATGTCTCCGGTTGCGTAGTTATCAGGCACGGGAGCCCGGATTATCAGATCAGCCTGCTCATAGGGAGCATGTAACTGTAAGGTTTGCAGAAAAACTTGACCGCCAGGTACTTGTACGGGTAACCAGTCGCCTTGCGGCAGATAAGGGCTTCCGGTTAATGCAGGATCTCCGGCAGCGACAATCCGGTTATCTTTATTTAAGTAAAACAAGCTTCGGTATCCGCCCGGATAACCGTGCTCCAATTCCGCCAAAAATTGCGCCAGACGCTTGTCCACATCACCAATACGGCCGTCTTGAATAATATCCAGATGACTCCATGAATGGACATTCTTTAAACGCTCAAAGACCAACATGTCAATTTGCTCCATCAACATGGCGGCATCATTTTTAAGACTTCGACCAATTTCAATTTCTAAAGCAACTTTTGAGGCATAAAAGGAAAGCGCTACTATGGGCACTGTCGCTAGCAGCAAAAGCACCAGAAAAGAGGTTAATAATATGCGGTGAATGTTCATGAAGCATTATAAAGGCTGACATTTATCCAGCATAATTATACAACTTAAAAATAACCCAAGTTCCTGTATTCCAAACCCTGACTCGAATTCAAGTCGGCATTCAAGACTCTATTCGTATACTCAGTCAAAAAAATAGTCACTGCTTACCCAAGTAAACTTTACAGTGCATACACGATTAAATAAGTTGCTCTGAAAGTTAAATTGTAAGTTTTCTGTGGGCTTAGGTAATTTTCGGGAAAGAACTTACCCATTAGATGAGTCCAATCGCTTGCCTGATTCGGGAAATCCTGCTTTTAACGGGTAAAATATGCCTCGGAAATCAACTTATCCGGGCAAATAATCTGAGCAAGCCTGGTTATGGTGTATCTTGATCATGCCACCAGTACAATATCCGGGATATGTCTTTGTAGACAAAAGATGAGATCTTTAAGCAACGGAAGATACTCCCGAATGCTGACTATTATCAACAAATCAAAGGTAAGTATTCACCGCCCCCTTTGAAAAAGGGGGATTGAGGGGGGATTTATCTAATAAAATCTCCCCTAACCCCTCTTTTTCAAAGAGGGGGACTGAATAATTACAATCAAAGTTGAAATTACGGCCATCTTTAAAAAGGGATTGATTTTGAGTTTTAATAATTATTTGATTGATAATTAAAGAAGCCCTGAGAGAATACACTCAAAGCTTCCAAATTGAATTTATCAATTTTCCTTGCTGGTTTAAGACCTCGGCCTTTAGGCCGAAAGGAGCGCCCCCGCAATAATACGCGCAAGCGATTATTGCTTTTACATAATAATATCTACTGCCGATACTGCACTTACACCGACTATCTCAATATGAAATTCAGCTGCAATATCTTTATCATTGCTACCGTAAAGAACGCCATTTTCAAACCAAAGCGCCCCGTTGGCATTATTAGTATTCAGAGCTGCTGAGGTATCAATAAACTTGAATGTATCGTTTGAACCGAAGCCGTTTTTGGCATCAATAGCCGACAAATCTATCTTGTCGCCGGCAGAAAAATCACGAATTACATCTCTTGAAAAATTCAAGCCCGAGTCTGATATGGAATTAAACTTGAAGGTATCATTGCCTTGTCCACCAAAAAGTTCATCGTTGCCCAAGCCGCCAATTAATAGGTCATTTCCATTGCCGCCTTCCAGCTTGTTGGCAAATTTGCTACCAATCAGCGTGTCATTATAGTCACCGGCAATGATGCCCTCAATATCGGTCAGTTTGTCGTTGCCAATCCCAGCTGTATCGGAAGTTTGGCCAGACTTAATGGCGGAAGTAGCTGTCCCGTTCGACAGGTCAGCCCTAATTCCCGCAACTGCGCTGGTGTACTTAACCGTATCAAATCCGGTGCCACCCTTGTAGGTGTCGTTACCCGCACCATCACCACCAATGATAAGATCGTTACCTGCACCGGCATCGACAATATCATTTCCTGATGCTGAGTATAGATAGTCATCACCATTACCGCCGAACAGAGAGTCATTGCCATCACCACCTAATAGATTGTCATTGCCATCACCCCCCAGTAGATTGTCGTTACCAATCCCGCCATATAGGTCATCAGACCCTAATTCTCCTGACAATTTATCATCACCATCGGCACCAAAAAGATCATCGTTACCAGTGCCACCATTGAGTATATCGTTGCCAGCTGCACCGTAATAATAGTCATCATTGGCCTTGCCACTCCAGATGTCATTGGAATAGCCGCCATGATGGCTATCCGACCAAACCGTGCCATTGCTTCCAGTATAGGTTTCTGACGCTTTCAGATAGATACCGTCACTGTTAACATCGGAATAGACAGTAGTTTCGGTGACGCCATGCTCTAATTCAGTCTTAACGACATCAGCGCCTTGAACGGCCCACGACTCATTAAAATCAATACGCTCTTGACGAGAAATGCCACGCTCGATTTCATAAACAGCGGTTACAACATCATTAACTACATCAAATTTATGACCATTTTGGTAATTGTTGACCAACGTTGGATTTAATACTGAGGTTATAGCGCCATTGGAGTTACTGATTTTAGCAAAAACACCATCACCATCGACGTCAGCATAAATGGTTGTTTCAACGCGACCGTGTTCAACTTCAGTTTTGGTTACCTGATTGGTTGAGGCATCGAAAGTCCAATTCTCATCGGAATCCATTTTTTCGAATTTAGTTCGACCTTTTTCAATTTCATAAACACCCGCCACGTTACCGTTTTGGATTGTAAATTGATAGCCTTTATTTGAATTATTACTCATTGATGATCCTCATTAAAATTATGATGTAGATTTTCAGAAATTAAATTTTCAACGTTAGCCATTAAAAACATTCAAACTACCTCTGCTTCATGCAGTGCCTGAAAATTATTTATCTGAAAAGTGTATAAATTACAAAACGCTAATTTGAATTTAACGTTAAACTCAATCTTCAAGTTTTTAATGCTTGATAATTAGATATTACCCATAAATAATTTTTTATTGCACAACGTCAAATAGTTATAACAACGACTGACTGACGTATTGACATTAAAAATTTTATTTAACGGGAAAAATATCTATTGAGTATTGACCTATCCAAATTTGGGTTTTGCAGCGAATATTTTATTCACTTACATAATTTATAAAGCACAAGCCATGCCAAAATTTATGACATTGAATTTATTGACTTTTAATACTGAGAACATGAAACTTAAGCCTTTATTTTTGCAGTCACTGCAAATAATGACTGCAATTTTGGTATGAAAAGAACTCTCAATGAGTCATTTGCTAATATTGCAGTGTAAGCATGATACGCAGATTCGTCGGGTTACGCTGTCGCTAACCCGGCCTACGCGATAAGTGTTGCAAAAAGTGCAAACCGAGGAATGAAGGATGCCAAAATTGATTAGGTATTAACAGGCATCCCTTTCAATAGCCATGAGATAAAATTTTCACGGTTACGCGAGCAGATTATAACTTTACCTTTACCCGAAAACTTAAGCACCATGCCTTCGCCACTGGTTACGCTATTGACCAGCTGACCTAAAAAGCCACTGGATTGTTGCGTAGTGACGGAAATCTCATGATGTAACGCACTATCCCAAGCGACCACATGGGCATTATCAATAATAATGTCTTTGCCGGGTTCCACATCCAATACAAAACTGGAACCAAAACCCGACACCGCCAACTTGCCAACCCCCGATGCTTCACAGATAAAAAAACCACCGGTCTGACCAAACATGGCCGTGCCTAAACTTTGTGTGCGCACATTCAGCGTAACGCCGCTTTCAGCCGCCACAAATGCCCCATCCGTTATCCTGTAACTGGTTGCACCAACGTCTAAAACTTGTATGGCACCCGGCAGAGTCGGCGATAGCAAACAATCACCATCACCTCGAACAGCTTCAATATGTTGCTGAAAAAACGATTCACCATTGGCAAAACGACGCATCAAGGCACTGCCTAAGCCACCCGTCATTTTTCCTTTTAGTTCTAAAGCACTTTCCATCATCACCATGGCATTGGATTCACAATAAATCTTTTCACCACGTAATAAACTGACATGTAAAAAGGGATCAATTTCACCCGTTACTGTAAATTGTGCCACACTCTCTCTCCTCTAAAAATCAACCATCCAAAAGGGTAAGTCACCCAATGCCGTTAAGTTAAGCGCAAGTTATTTAAAAAACTGGAGTGCAATCGCTTTAGCTATTGCCTGTAAAAACAGC
>JBAXTQ010000159.1:0-9365 GCA_037130115.1 Methylococcaceae bacterium | reverse complement strand
AAAAGAGGGGTTAGGGGAGATTTTATTAGATAAATCCCCCTCAATCCCCCTTTTTCAAAGGGGGAGGTGAATACTTACATAAAATCGGTATGGAAGAACACACTCTGCAGGGTTCATGCAGATGGAGCCATCTACCCAAACCGTACGTCCGAAAACACTGCCGAGCTTGATGATGATTCTAGCTCAAATGATCGGATTGTCAATCCGGATTCGGCTCTCAAAGTCGTCGATGAGCGCGTAGGATGGGTAGAGCAACGCGAAACTCATCGCATCAATGATTGGTTAAGATGGGTTTCGGCTATCGCCTCTACCCATCCTACTGTGTCATTCGTGTTTTATGGTCTAATTCAATTTAGCGAGTAATCTTTAATCAGTGTCCGATAATAATGGGCTTCCTCTGCTTTTCCGCGTTTGGTCACGCCATTAAGGTATATTTCGGCTTTTTTTAATAACATGCTGACAGCCGCTTGTTGGTTGTCGTTAGATAATTGGCCGGCATCAACTATTTTTTGCAGATACGTTGATTTGTCGGGTTACGTTTTCGCTAACCCCATAGACATCAAGTTAAGACATTTCACCACGAAGACACGAAGAACACGAAGAACACGAAGATTTTGCTTTGATTTTTCTTCGTGAACTTCGTGTCTTCGTGGTGAATAAAGCTTTTACCTTGAGCCTTGCGCCCTACTCTTGATTTCTACGGCTCTTTTTTGCTGAGCCACTTTATCCAATATGCCGTTGACGTATTTATGACTGCCATCAGCGCCAAAGTATTTAGCCAGATTAATGCCTTCGTTTAAAACCACGCGATAAGGCATGTCCAGTCGGTTGATCAACTCGTAGGCACCAATTCTTAATATAGCCCTTTCAACCGGATCAATCATATCAACGGGACGGTCGACAAATTCAGTTAACGCCAGATCTATCTCTGCCAAATTTTTAGGCACGCCGTGAAAGAGTTCAGTGAAGTAACTTTTTTGAACATCTTTCAGTCGATCTTCTTCTTTAAATTGGCGCTCAATTTCGACCAGACTCTGTCCTGTCATTTGCCATTGATACAATGCCTGGACAGCTGCTTTACGGGCATTGGTACGCGATGAACTCATTAGGCTTCCAGATTATTAAACAAACTAACCATTTCGATGGCTGACATTGCCGCTTCCGCGCCTTTGTTACCGGCTTTGGTGCCGGCACGCTCTATCGCCTGCTCAATTGAATCAACCGTTAATACGCCAAAACTGACCGGCACATTATATTGCAGGGAAACCTGCGCCAGACCTTTTACACATTCACCGGCAACATATTCAAAATGCGGGGTACCACCACGAATCACTGCGCCCACGGCGATAATGGCATCATATTTTTTGGAGGCAGCTATGCGTTGCACGACCATGGGTAACTCAAACGCACCGGGGGCTTTAACCAGATGGATATTGGCTTTGTCTGCACCGTGACGAACCAGCGCATCTATTGCACCGGCCTCTAACTGCTCAACAATAAAACTGTTAAAACGGGACGCTACAATGCAAAACTTGCCGCCTTGTACCAATAAATTTCCTTCAAACGTTTTTATTGCTGTCATTCTATTTCTCTACTTAAATTACAAAATTCTGTTGTTAATAATACTATTAAGGCAGTACGCAGAAAATATCCCTCCAGAACACGCCTAATTCCCACGCTCCAGCGTGGGAATTCATCCGGCAACGCTCCAGCGTTGCGTGACGCGGGAGCGTCACTGTCGGCATTCCCACGCCGGAGCGTGGGAACGATAGAGTGGGAGTTATTTATTGCGAGTTACCCAATCAGTGTTTCAGGATTGGATTACACTAACCCAATCCGCTTTAAAAATGCCTTAGCCTCGTGTTAAAAGACCCTGGTTTTTAAAAATAGTGTCTCAGCCCACATGCTCGGATACCTCTAAATCAAACCCGGATAACCCGACATATTTTTTGTGGGTGCCCAGCACTTTTAATTTATGTACACCCAAGTCGGCCAAAATTCTTGAACCGGTTCCGGTCATACGCCAATCCGCTGCCTCTTGGGCATTTGCCGTACTGGTGATACCGTTATCTTCCAATTGATAGTGATGAATCAATTCCGCCAATGATTTATTGTCTTCGCTTTGTCTGATGATAACCAAAACGCCGCGACCTTCTTCAGCAATTTTTTGCATGGCCGTTCGAATTGAAACACTGGAATCACTTCGTTTGGATGAAAATACATCGTCCAACAAATTTCGCGCATGAACGCGCACTAAAACCGGCTCACCATCTGAAACCTGTCCCATGACCAACGCCAGATGCAGGTTATTGTCGTTTTTGTCTTGATACGCGTAGAGTCGAAAATCGCCAAATTCGGTAGGATACGCACATTCACTGATGCGCTCCAGCGTATTTTCATGCTGAATACGGTAATGAATCAAATCGGCGATGGTGCCCATTTTAAGATTGTGCTGCTGCGCAAAGATTTCCAAATCCGGTCGCCGCGCCATAGTACCGTCTTCATTAAGAATTTCTACGATAACCGCCGAAGGATCGACACCTGCCAATTTAGCAAAATCACAACCCGCTTCGGTGTGTCCGGCACGACGTAAAACACCGCCCGGATTGGCCATTAACGGGAATATATGCCCCGGCTGCACCAAATCATCCGCTTTAGCATCCGCCGCTACCGCACATTGTACCGTACGCGCCCGATCCGCTGCGGAAATACCGGTAGTCACGCCGGTTGCCGCTTCGATAGAGACTGTAAAATTAGTCGAATGCGCGGTTTTATTTTCATTAACCATTAACGGCAAACGTAACTGCTGACAACGTTCACTGGTTAAGGTTAAACAAATCAGGCCGCGTCCATAACGGGCCATAAAATTAATATCTTCCGGTCGGGTAAAAGCGGCTGCCATTAACAGGTCACCTTCATTTTCGCGGTCTTCATCATCCATAATAATAACCATTTTGCCTTGCCGTAAATCGTCTATAATTTCTTCAATTGTATTCATTAACCAAAAAACCCACTTTTTTGCAATAATTCTTCTGTGATGCCGCCCTGATTATAAGCGGCCGCTTCGCCTTGCATTAAACGCTCCATATAACGCGCCAGCAAGTCTACTTCAAGATTAACCGGTGTGCCGACTGTCGCCTCGCCCAGCGTCGTATCTTTTAAGGTATAGGGTACGATATTAACACTAAATTCTGCACCCTTAACGTCATTGACCGTTAAACTAATGCCGTTGATGCAAATTGAGCCTTTTTCAGCAATGTATTTTGCCAAATTGTCAGGGGCTTTAAGGGTAAAACGGTAAGAACGTCCATCCGCTTTTTTACCGATAATTTTACCGATTCCGTCAACATGTCCGCTAACAATATGTCCGCCCATTCGGGTGGAGGGCGTTAAAGCCAGTTCCAGATTAACCGGCGTACCCGTTGTTGCGGTATTTAAAATGGTTCTGGACAAGGTTTCATTGGACACATCCGCACAAAAATAATGTGCACCCAACTCCACCGCCGTTAAACAAACCCCGTTAACAGCAATGCTGTCACCCAACGCAACGTCTGTTAGGGATAAACTGCCGGTGTCTATTTTCAACCGGCAATCCCCTGCCCTGCGCTCGATTGCCGCTATTTTGCCGATGGCTAAAATAATACCTGTAAACATGATTTTTACAACCTTTCAAGAAAAGTAGCGGGCGAAGAAATAATGATGTCCCGAAACGGATTTAGAACCAGCAGGTCATTATCGCCACTAATAATATGACTGGCTTTCCCGCTAATCGCTAACTCCAAAAATTTATTATCCTTGTTGTCCCTGCAATCCGTTATCACATCGGTGACTTGGATAACGTCCGCTTTACGAACCAAAGCCGCAAAAAATTCTAGCCGCTGCCTTTGCGAAATATACTTATTAAACTTTGGTCGGCAGAAAACCTCATCCAATTCTGCAAGCGTCTCTTCCGACACCAATAACTGTGCTTGTAAAACCACATAATCAAACGCTTGCCGTGACACTGAACGAGGAAGTAAAACCGCACTTACTGCAACATTAGTATCAATAACCACACGCACTTTATTTTTCATTGAGTAATGACGCTAACAGCTCTGGAGTCATTCCTTGTGATTCTGAATAACATCCAATTTCATCCATTATTTCTGTTAATGACCGGTTTGAGTTCAACATCAATTCTTTTAAGCGCAGATTCAATAAAAAATTGAGGTGCTGTTTTTCATCCACGGATGCTTGAAAAAACGACCGTGCCACCTCGTTGTCCACTTCAATAGAAATAGTTGTCATAAATACCTCTTATAAATAACAGCTGTAAGATAACAGCACTTTGCTGCCTGCCATTTTATCTGCTCCGTTTATATACCTGTCAACAGGAATGTCCTTTGCCCTGAATTATTATTTAGGTGTTAGTGTTAATTTTAAATCAGGCCCAACCTGCCTGACATCACGCAGCGTTAAGCTTTTTTTATCTATCATCGCCTGTAATCCCGGCACGGTAAACAACCCGCGTCCTTGATCGCCCAAAATACAGGGTGCCATGTAAACAACCAGTTCATCAAGCAGATTTTCGGTGAGTAACGCGCCATTAAGCACAGAGCCCGCCTCAACCAGTACTTCGTTGATTTGCTGCTGCGCTAAAAAATCCATCACTGCATGCAGATCAAGTCGGGAATTTTTATCAGCCAGCTGATAAACTTCAAAACCGATGGCTTGCAAAGCTTGTTGTTTTTGTTCGTCCTGTGAACACGTTAAAATAAGACTGCGTCCCGCCAGCTTTGCCATTCGGGCAGTAACCGGCATCATTAATGTAGAATCCAGTACGACCCTAACAGGTTGCACCACATCCCAATCAACCCGGGCATTTAAGGCCGGATCATCAGCGAGTACCGTATTGATACCCGTCAAAATAGCTGAGCTCTCTGCCCTTAACCGATGCACATCGGCTCTGGCTTCGGCTGACGTGATCCATTTACTTTCACCCGACGCCATCGCGGTACGTCCATCCAGACTCATCGCCAGTTTGCTGCGAACAAAGGAACGGTTTTCTGTCATCCTTTTAATAAAGCCACGATTTAAGGTATGTGCATCTTCCTGTAAAACACCACAAATTACCTCAATGCCTGCGGTCTTAAGTTTTTCAAGTCCACGACCGGACACCAGTGGATTAGGATCTTGCATGGCGACTACGACACGACTAATCCCCGCTTGTATCAAGGCATCGCAACACGGCGGCGTTTTGCCATGGTGGCTACAGGGTTCTAAAGTGACATAAGCCGTGGCACCGTTAGCATCCGTGCTGTTTTTTAACGCTTCAACTTCGGCATGACCCAGACCGGCTTTAACATGCCAGCCTTCTCCGACAACCTGGCCATCCCTGACTAAAACACAACCCACGCGCGGGTTGGGATCAGTTGTATAGCGGCCTTGTTTAGCCAGTTGAAGGGCTCTGGCCATATAAAAAGCATCTTGCCTGGCTGTCATTACTTTTTTTGTAAATCTTGAATCATGTCGGTAAATTCACTCACATCCTGAAAACTGCGATACACCGAGGCAAACCGAACATAAGCGACGTGATCCAATAAACTCAATTCTTTCATTACCTTTTCGCCCAGCGCCTGTACCGGTATTTCACGGTCGCCCATTTCCATTAATTCTTTTTTTATACGATTAATGGCCGCCTCAATAGCATCACCGCCAACCGGTCTTTTTTCCAGTGCTTTTAACATCCCCGAGCGCAATTTGCGTTCTTCAAAAGGCTCACGAATGCCATCGCGCTTGATAACTCGCGGCAGGGTTAATTCAGCCGTTTCAAAGGTGGTAAAGCGTTCTTTACAAACATTACATTCACGTCGACGACGAACCTGATCGCCTTCATTGACTAATCTGGAATCAAGAACCCGTGTATCTTGTGCCGCACAAAACGGACATCGCATAAATAAGCCACTGTTTTTATATACCGAAAACTCGGCCTTTAAACTCAAAACCCGTTATTTTACAACATTTTATTAGTTTATCTGACTTTTATTTTTATAATCAGTTATTTAATGCCGGTCAATTTTACAACCCGCCCTTCCGCTGCGGATTGCAAGGCGGCGTTAATAATTTGGCAATTAGCTTTTGCATCATCCAGCGACAATAAAGGCTGATGGCCATTTAATACGCAGGCACTAAAATGCTCGATTTCAAGACGGAAATGATTATCGGCGGGCAAGCGTTCTTCACAGTGCTTACCGTCTTCAGTCCACCATGAAATCACGGGGACGTCACCCGGCAGTTGCCAGACGACATGGCATTTTATGCCGCCCTTTGTGCCTATAATTTCATACTCACAACGCCGCGCACGCTCAAAGCTAAAATCGAAATGTGCGTATTTTCCCGCGCCAAAATCAATAATACCGCTGGTCGTAATATCAGCGCCGCTCTCAACATATTTGGCCATCGCTGTTACGGCTACCGGATCTTGATTAAAAAACATCCGTGCAGAATGAATGGCGTAACAACCAATATCCCACATCGCACCACCGCCATGCTCGACACTTTCTACCAAACGATAGAGGCGTGCAGGTTTCATCATAAAAGAATAACTCGCACGCACCGACCTTACTTCGCCTATTATCCCTGAATCAATCAATTCCTGAACGCGAGTGTGTTGCGGATGAAACCGGTACATAAAACCTTCCATGACCGTCACTTTATGCTTAAGCGCGGCCGCTTTAATGGCGTCGATGTCAGCCACAGTCAACGCCATAGGTTTCTCGCACAAAACATGTTTACCGGATTCAATCGCTCGCAGTACCCATTCGGCATGTTCATGATTTGCCAGCGGCACATACACGGCATCAATGTCGGCATTGCCCAGCAATTCCTCCAGATTATTGTAGGCTTGAACATTCTGTTGATGATGCGGAGCAAACTGCGCAAGCGTTTGCGCGGCCGCACCGGGGCGACGACTGGCAATTGCAACCAGTTTGGCATTTGAAGCTTCCACGATGGCGGGCAGCAAACGCTCGTTAATACGGGCCGCACCTAAAATACCCCAGCGTAATTTTGTTTTGATAGTCATAACTATTAATCCTGTTCGTGTGTGGCCAGCACTTCAGGCTTGCCGATTTGGGAGCGGTCTATTTTTATGCGGTTTTCTGTAACAATATCCGTGTGTTGTAGGGGCAATTCCTTGCGGTTGCCCTGCCAACATCGTGGCATTAAAGGGCAGGCGTAAAGCCTGCCCCTACAAAAAAATGTCTCGCATCGTGGAAAAAAGCAAAGCTCCTGTTTCCCAATCGCGGGTTTAAGAGTGCAAACCTAGGTTTGTACTCCGGCCTTTAGGCAGCTCGCAATAAATAATTTTCCACTTTATAGCTTTCACACGCTTCGTACACAGCCTTCTAGGAATCATTAAGTCGGTGGTGCTCGCGGAGTCAGGTAATGATTGCGAGTTACCTTAATTATCGATCAAGGTATTTTTTGATTTTGCATACAAGGCAGCGCCAACAATGCCTGCCTGGTTTAAAAAAGCGGCCGCTCTTACGGGCGCTTCTACGGTAATTTGTTTTTTAAATTTCTCGAATCGTTTACTTGCACCGCCCCCTAAAATAATCAGATCGGGCCAAAACAGCTTTTCCATCACATTAAGGTAATTGTTGAAGCGATTACCCCAGCGTTTCCAGCTTAAGTCTTCATTTTTTCGAACGGCATCAGCGGCATGATGCTCGGCTTTTTTGCCATTTTTTAAATATAAATGACCCAATTCCGTATTGGGCAGTAATTTACCATCGCTAAAAAGAACGGTACCCAAGCCTGTCCCAATAGTTATCAGCAAAACAACACCGGCTTGCCCCAAACCCTCGCCAAAATGCATCTCTGCCATACCGGCTGCATCCGCATCATTCACGCAATAACAGGCACATTTAGTGGCTTCTGAAAACAACTTCTCGATATTGATACCGATAAACGCAGGCGATATGTTGGAAGCGGTTCGTGGTACACCGTGTTGAATAGCGGCCGGAAAACCACAGCCCACCAAGCCGCTCCAGTTAAAATGGATAACCAATTGCGCAAGGATTGCTGCAACAGCTTCCGGTGTTGCCGGATGTGGCGTATCAATACGGTACCTATCAGTAACCAGCTCACCCGTTTCAGTGTCAACAATGGCTCCTTTGATACCTGAACCGCCTATATCCACGCCGAGAATTAGCATAAAAATTCCTGATAATTTATTTGAATTTAAAAAAATTCACCACGAAGGCACGAAGAACACGAAGAACACGAAGATATTTTGTTTTTGAAACGGTATTTAATATTAACCCGTCCTGACCTCAAACAAACATAGAGGCTTTCAGAAATTAAATTTCCATTACATGAATATTTAGTTCACACGGATACCATCCCTTAAAGGGATGGTATCCGTTAGCATCGAAATTATTTATCTGAAAATCTATAACATCAAAAAAAACCCGTTTACAGATGATTTTTTCTTTCTTCGTGTCTTCGTGGTGAATTAATCGGAACAGTAAAAAACGTGCATACTATTCATGCACGTTCCTTTTTTAATCGGTTACTTGGTTAATTTTGCACTCAATTGTCCTGACCATTGGCCAAAAAAAGCACCAACAACAATGGAAATAGAGATTACCAGCAAAGGATTGCTCAGAGAAATACTCAGCAAAACTTCTTGGTTTAATTTGTCAGGTGTTTGCAACAAATAAGCAAATGTTGATGAATAACCTAAAACGCTGGCAGGGATTGTGGCGAGTTGTGGAATATTTGCCGCAAGACACATAACCACCACAGAAATAGCAACGGTAACAGCCGCCATAAAAGGAAAGCCAAGAAGGGCTGTCGATGGAATGTTGGTGAGTAAAATAGCGGTGAACCAGGCCATAAATACGCCGAAAATTCCACACACAATAGTGTTTATCAACGCTTCTTTAGTCGCACCCAGAAAAAAGTAGGCGGCCCATGCGATAGTTGCGGCCCAGATAAAAAAGAATCCGCTCAAAGGCCCTACTGCCAAAAATGTTGCAACACCGGCCAGACCGCCAATACTTAATGAGAGTGCGGTCAATGAGTCAAAAGAGAGTGCTTTTAGTTTATCCATAATATATATCTCAAAAAAATTCACCTCACATTATAGATAGCCAGATTTCACATTGAGGCGGTTCTATGAAATCCAACATTTTGGGTTTATCAAATGACCTGATAAACCCGTCTTTATCGAGTGTTGTCGAATATTACCCCAACGCACTCAAATAAGTTGCCAATTCTATACTTTACTGATGATGCAGGTCAATTCGTAAGACGGCATTCATTGATATAGAGTGGCTTAGAAGTAAAGCAACATAAAGCTCCCTCTCCCTCCGGGAGAG
>JBAXTQ010000158.1:0-9445 GCA_037130115.1 Methylococcaceae bacterium | reverse complement strand
CTGGGGTGAGGGAATATAAATGGTCAAGTTATTTCATGCACGTCCCTAAGTTTAAGGCCGCTTTCAATGATTGTGATAATATTGTCATGCCACTTTAAATCCACGCCTCTTAACTTTATAAAAACTTTGCCACTCGTACTTATGCCCCAAAAACCGCCATCATTTAAAGTGTCTTTGTCATTCCAAAATCGGACAATGGCCTATTTTTATAGTCAGATTGAACAACAACAGCGGATTTTACAGCGTGTTCAGGCGGCTTTACCTGACCCCTTAAAAAAACAGGCCAGACATTGCCTTATAAAAGATAAAAAATTGCTGATTTATACGGATTCGGCGGCCTGGGCATCACAACTGCGTTTTTATAAAAGCGTAATTATTGCCGCTATTGCACCGTTAACAAAAACGCCCGTTGAAATAATGCAAGTAAAGATTATTACGGATCAAACAGGGGGGCAGGTTAAACGGAAGGCAAAAATACCTTCAGCAGAACAAATAGAGGTTATCCGAAACGATAGCCTGACTGTTTCGGATGATCAACTGAGACTGGCATTGCTAAAATTAAGCACCACACTGGAAAGGCTGTCTGGCAAAACTTGAGGCGATTTTCTGCAAAGAAGGCAAATAGTCAAGCCCCTCTTTTTCAAAAAGGGGGACTGAATAATGACCCTAACATCAGTGTGAAAATAACACTATTCAGGGGAGCGAACCGTTTCTGCAGAGCGCATAAAAGAAATCGGCGCTTCTTCTTCATCTGTAAAAGTAACCATTTCCCAAGCATCTTTGTCAGCCAATAAAGTACGGAGTAATTTATTGTTCAAGCCGTGTCCTGATTTATAGCCGGTAAATCCACCAATCAAGCTATGTCCCAACAAATACAAATCGCCAATCGCATCAAGAATTTTATGTTTAACAAACTCATCGGCACAGCGCAAGCCATCTTCATTGAGAATTTTATCATCATCAACCACAATAGCATTATCCAGACTTCCGCCCAGTGCCAAATTGTTTTCTCTCAACATTTCAATATCTTTCATAAAGCCAAAAGTTCTGGCGCGACTGACTTCTTTAACAAAAGTCGTTGAAGAAAAATCCATTGTGTGTGTTTTTACATGCTCTTCAAAAGCCGGATGTTCAAACTCGATCGTAAAAGTCACTTTAAAGCCGTCAAATGGATCAAATGACGCCCACTTATCACCCTCTTCAACTCTAATGCTGCGTTTGATTCGAATATACTGCTTTGGACAATCTTGCTCCTCAACGCCAGCTGATTGAAGTAAAAACACAAAGGGCCCGGCACTACCATCCATGATGGGGACTTCAGCCGCGCTCACATCAATAAGGGCGTTGTCTATCCCTAATCCGGCAAAAGCTGAAAGCAAATGCTCGATGGTTGATATTTTCACATCGCCGGCAACCAACGTAGTCGAGAGCACTGTCTCACCCACATTTCCAGGTGATGCCTGAATGGTAACGGGTTCGTCCAAATCCACCCGGCGAAATCTAATCCCTGTATTGGGCTCGGCAGGACGTAAAGTTAAATGGACTTTATCGCCAGTATGAAGCCCTACGCCTGTAGCTCTTATAGTGTTTTTTAAAGTTCGCTGTTTAATCATAAAATAAATAACGCCGAATGAAGGGGCAAAAATAGCCCATTGTATCATGATATATACCCAAAAAAGAGTGTGATTCGATATTACTTTTAGTGAGCGCCATGTTATGAGATTATTTTCTGCTCAAAAGCAATAAGGAATCAATCATTACAGGTAATTTGATGTAGCTAAACCGGGCTAATTAATGCTAGTCTACGTATCATCTTTTAGTGATTGTGGATATGTTAAACAAAATTTTTCAACGAAAAACTCCGGAACAACTACCTGATTTTTCAGGGATTCTGAAAAAGCAATATAACCATCAAGTATCTCAACACCATATCCAACACGACAACGCACAATTGTCCGCTTTACGGCATTTACAAACGCTCCTTGATTATGTGGGAGCCTGTTCCCGTTATGATCAAAAATCCGTCGTGTATAAACTCCTGTCATCGCCTCCGGAAAGATGTCAAAGCGTGTACCTGTTTGGTGATGTAGGTCGCGGCAAATCCATGTTAATGGCGCTATTTTATGAAGCGTGTCCTATTGAACAAAAAAGACGCGTGCATTTTAATCTGTTTATGCTGGAGGTTCATGCCTTTACCCATGAATGGCGACAACATAATGATACCGATGCCATTATTGCCCTGGCAAAAAAAATAAGGGCAAGTGCTGCGCTTCTTTGCCTTGATGAGTTTCATGTGACCGACATAGCGGATGCCATGATTCTGGAAAGATTGTTTAGCAAACTCTTTCAGCTAGGATTACTGGTTGTTATAACCTCTAACCGGCATCCGGATGATTTATATCGGGGCGGCCTGCAACGGGAACAATTTTTGATCTTTACCAAGCTCTTGCAAAAAGAATCCAAGGTTATTGAGCTGGTTGCAAAAGAAGATTATCGCTTGATGCACCTGCATGCACTTGAAGCGACTTATTATTTTCCATTGGATGCCCATGCGGGTGAGTTTGTGCAACAAAGTTATAACGAGTTTACTAATTTTGCCGTACTACAAACCGGATTTTTACAGGTGTTAGGCAGAAAGGTTACGTTATCCTCCGTGCAGGGCGACATTGCGCTCACATCCTTTAAAGAACTCTGCATGCAACCTTTGGGTTCGGCTGATTATAACGAGATTGCCCGTGAATTTAGCACCTTGATTATGGCCGACATTCCGAAATTATCAGCCGATAAACGTAACGAGGCCAAACGTTTTATGACCTTGATTGACGCGCTTTACGAGCATAAAGTAAAGCTGATATGTACCGCTGAAGTCCCGGCCCAAGAACTTTATACTCAAGGTGACGGGGTCTTTGAGTTTAAACGTACGGTATCAAGATTAATTGAAATGCAATCAGAAGGTTATTTACGCAGCAAACACATCGGTCACTGATGAGATTTTTTATTCACCACGAAGGCACGAAGAGCACGAAGAAAAGAAAAACAAGATCATTATTCAAGCCGCCCAATGTCGTTAACTTAAGTAGTCAACTGGAGTAAAACCGCTTTAGGAATGCGCATGAAATAACTTGGGCATCTGGTTCCCTCTCCCACTGGGAGAGGGCTGGGGTGAGGGAATATAAATGGCCAGGTTATTTCATGCACGTTCCTTAGTTGTTGTGCAGGCAATAGCTGAAGCGATTGCACTCCAGTTTTTTAAACAACTTGCGCTTAACTTAACGGCATTGCATTACCCCTCTTTTTTAAAGAGAGGGACTGAATAATTACAACTTCGTGTTCTTCGTGTCTTCGTGGTGAAATTTCTTTAACGACGGCTCTATCAAATTATTTATGAGGAATAATCATGGCATTATTAACAACACCGGCCTGTGACTTTGGTCAAAAAGCACTTGATTTTACCTTGCCTGGCATTGACGGGCGTACTTGGTCGTTGCAACAATGTATGGGTCAAAAAGGGCTATTGATTATGTTTATTTGTAATCATTGCCCCTATGTCAAAGCCGTGCAAGACCGAATAGTTAGAGATACCCGCGAACTTAAGCAGTTGGGTATTGAATCGGTCGCCATTATGTCCAACGACCCGACTGAATACCCTGAAGATTCCTTCGACAACATGGCGTCACTGGCTGAAAAACTGAATTTTGGTTTTCCTTATTTATTCGATGCAACCCAACAAATTGCCAAACAGTATAATGCTGTCTGCACACCCGATTTTTTTGGGTATAATAGCAACTTTGAATTGCAATACAGAGGCAGGCTTGATGCCAGCCGGCAAGAAGCCGCACCGGCCGATACCAGGCGCGACCTGTTTGAAGCCATGAAGCTGATTGCAGAAACCGGCTGCGGCCCGCAACAACAGATTCCAGGCATGGGTTGTTCCATTAAATGGAAATAAGTCACACTAAATATACACTTAAACTGAGAGCGTAAAATATGTCAATTCAAAGAATGGTTGATCTGGATTTATCAGGAAAACGGGTATTAATTCGTCAGGATCTTAATGTTCCTGTAAAAAACGGCAAAGTGACCAGCGATATTCGCATTCAAGCCAGTGTTCCAACCATTGAAAAAGCCTTGGCCGCAGGCGCTGCGGTTATACTGTTATCGCACCTTGGTCGTCCTGATGAAGGTCAGTATGACGAAGCCGCTTCTTTAAAACCGGTTGCCGAACGCTTGTCGATCTTGCTGGGAAAACCTGTCAGAGTAGAAAAAGATTGGCTGGAAGGCGTTGTTATTGCACCGGGTGAAGTGGTACTGTGCGAAAACGTGCGCTTTAATGTGGGCGAAGAAAAAAACAGTGATGAGTTGGGCAAAAAAATGGCCGCTCTTTGTGATATTTTTGTGATGGATGCTTTTGGCACCGCTCACCGTGCACAAGCGTCAACTCACAGTGTAGCCAAATTTGCACCGATAGTTTGTGCCGGCCCTTTACTGGCCAGCGAACTGGATGCATTGGGCAAAGCCCTCGAAACGCCCGCCAAACCCTTGGTGGCTATTGTCGGCGGCTCTAAAGTATCGACTAAATTGACGGTATTAAAATCACTATCAGAAAAAGTAGACCAACTAATTGTTGGCGGCGGCATTGCCAATACCTTTATTGCGGCCGCAGGCTTTCAAGTGGGCAAGTCACTTTATGAAGCTGATTTAATAGAAGAAGCACAGCGCTTGATTGCCGAGGCAAAAAAAGCAGGCTCTGCCATCCCTATTCCGGTTGATGTCGTTTGTGCCAAAGAATTTTCTGAAACAGCAATCGCTACCATAAAGAAGGTTGAAGACGTTGAAGCAGACGACTTGATCCTGGATATTGGCCCCGACACGGCAAAATTGTATGCTGAATTGATCAAATCTGCCGGCACTATTGTTTGGAACGGCCCGGTCGGTGTCTTTGAAATCGAACAATTCAGTCACGGCACCCAATCATTGGCAACAGCCATTGCTCAAAGCAGTGCTTTTTCAATAGCGGGCGGCGGCGATACCTTGGCGGCTATCGATAAATACGGCATTAATGACCAAGTTTCGTACACGTCTACCGGCGGTGGTGCGTTCCTTGAATTTCTTGAAGGTAAAGAATTACCTGCCGTTGCCATATTAAAATCACGCGGCTAAAAAAAATAAAGTGTGACGGGGTTTAAATCACGTCACACTTTAATAAATCACACGGATCGCTACTTTCGTGCCAAAATAAAAGCTATTCCTTGCATGCATGATTTTTATTTTTTACCTCGCTGAAGATAGTTAAAAACCGCTCTGTGGGTTTATTCTTTTTAGAAATCACCTAAGATTTAGCGTTAACTGTTTAAAAAAATCTTGTACCTTGATCTTACATCCTGTACCTTGTACCTTGGATTCACCTTCAGTCTGGTAAACAGGCTGATTGCTTTTTACTTAATTTAGGTTTAATAATGGCTAGAGTTACTATTGAAGATTGTTTGGAAAATGTGGAAAACCGTTTCAAACTGGTTTTATTGGCAAGCACAAGGGCACGCCAATTAAGTCACGGCGCAACTGAGTTTCTTCCTCGCGGAAAGGATAAGGATACCGTTCTTGCCTTGCGTGAAATCGCAGCCGGTCATGTCACCACAGAGAATATTAATCTTCTCCATCGTGTCGGTGATGCGCACGACCACAACCCAATGTTCTAAACCCCCTTATGCCCATGTCGAAAATAACCGACACCTTCGAAGCCAAACGCCCTCAGGACGAACTGATTCAGCGTTTATGTGAGACCTTGTCCGGCTATTTAGATCAAGATCAAATAAATGATTGCGTCCGCGCTTATGAATATAGCGCGGACGCACATTCAGGCCAATTTCGAAAAAGTGGTGAAGCTTATATTTGCCACCCTGTATCCGTTGCCATCACGCTTGCCGAGATGCGCATGGATGCCAGCGGCATTATGGCAGCCATTTTGCACGATGTCATAGAAGACACCCCCATCAGTAAAAAAGAACTGGCAAACCAGTTCAGTGTAGAAGTTGCAGAACTGGTTGATGGCGTTACCAAGCTAACCAAGATTGACGGCAAATCTCAGACCCGTGCCGAAGCGCAAGCCGAAAATGTCCGTAAAATGTTTCTTGCGATGGGCAAAGACTTACGGGTTATTTTGGTCAAGTTGGCAGACCGATTGCATAACATGCAAACGCTAGGTGTCATGCCCCCTGAAAAAAAACGCCGTATAGCGCGTGAAACGTTGGATATTTACGCCCCGATTGCCAATCGACTGGGCATGAATAAAATTCGGCATAAATTGGAATCGCTGAGTTTTCAGGCAATGTATCCTATGCGTTTCGCTGTTTTAACTAATGCCATGAAAAAAGCATTTGGTAACCGCAGCAAAGTTGTCGACACCATTGAAAGTACCATAAAAAAACGCTTGGAACAGGTCGGTCTGCATTGTGAAGTTTCAGGACGGGAAAAAAACATTTATAGCGTTTATCAAAAAATGCTCCAGAAAAAAATGTCTTTGTCGTCGATTTTTGATCTGTACGCTTTCCGGATTTTTTGTGACAATACCGATGCTTGTTACCGTTCACTGGGGGTTATTCATAATCTGTACAAACCTATTCCCGGTCGCTTTAAAGATTATATTGCCCTGCCCAAAGCCAATGGCTATCAATCTCTGCACACCATAGTTATTGGTCCTTATGGCGTTCCCATTGAGATCCAGATCAGAACGCACGAGATGCACCGCATGGCTGAATCCGGTATCGCGGCACACTGGCTCTATAAATCCGATGACGATAAAACTGAAAAATTTCAGGCGCGTGCCAATGAATGGTTAAGAGATTTATTGGAGATTCAGAAGACGGTCGGCGATTCTCTTGAGTTTATTGATAATTTAAAAGTTGACCTGTTCCCTCAGGAAGTTTTTGTATTTACGCCCAAAGGCGGGATTATTAAAATGCCCCGAGGTGCAACGATTATCGATTTTGCCTACGCCGTTCATACTGATATCGGTAATGCCTGCGTTTCTGCCCGCATTGATAAACAGCTGGTGCCGTTGCAAACCAAGCTGGAAAACGGCATGACCGTTGAAATTATTACGGCAACTTGGGCAAGACCTAACGCACTTTGGCTAAATTATGTCACTACCGTAAAAGCGCGTTCCAGTATCCGTAACCATCTGAAAAATTTTAAGCAGCAGGAAGCGATTAGTTTAGGGCGGCGCTTATTGGAAAAAGAACTGCAATCCATGCATGTGCATCTGGAAAGCATTGAGGAAACCCGAATACAGACATTGCTTAAAGTCATGTCGATAGCATCGATGAACGAATTGCTGGAAGACATTGGCTTAGGTAACAAAATGCCGTTTTTAATCGCAAAACGACTCACCCAAGATGATATCAATGCCAATATTAAACTGAATGACTCCGGTAAAATACGGCAAACACCGCTGATTATAAAAGGCACAGAAGGCATGGTGATTACCTTGGCCAAATGTTGCAGACCCATTCCGGGTGATTCAATCATCGGTTACTTTAATCCCGGCAAAGGCATTGTGGTTCATCATCACGAATGCCGTAACCGCTCTGTCGTCAGAAAAAAACACACCAACTGGCTGGATGTTGAGTGGAGCCTGGATGCGACCGGTGATTTTCCGGCTGAACTTCGCATAGAAATACTTAACCAACGCGGGGCATTGGCAACCATTGCCTCAACCATTTCAGACCAGCGTTCAAATATTGAAAATGTCACCGTTATTGATCAGGATGATCGTGTTTGTGTTGACTTAATCACCCTGACAGTTAAAGACCGTGTGCATTTAGCCAGGATTTTGCGCAGTTTGAAAGAATTACCCATTGTTTTAAAAATTACCCGGGTTAAGGGGTAATTACCAAAAATAAAACAACCGCGTTATTTTTCAATAACCATAAGATTAGGTAACTCGCAATAAACAAAACCTCCAATCATTGCCTGACTCTGGGAGCACCACCGACGTAATGATCCCTACAACGCTGTGTACGAAGCGTGTGGAAACTATAAAGTGGAAGATTATTTATTGCGAGCGGCCTAAAGGCCGGAGTACAAACCTGGGTTTGCACTCCAAATTGGAGGCTTATTTATTGCGAGTTGCCTTACTTGGTTTGTTCAGGCGCTTTTTGATTATTTAAGCCCTCATGTTTAGATTGCCGTTTATCATGGCGCTGTTTTTTCAACTCATCCAATTTTGTTATTTGTTCTTTGGTCAGAATTTCCTGCAAACGTGCCTGGGTTTCTTCATGGATGCTGTTTAATTTTTCGTCCTGAGCCTTGAATAAAGCTTCCACTTTGGTTTTTTGCTCGGTCGTTAAATCCAAACGTTTCGACAGGTGCTCAACCCGATTGGCATGATGCCCCTCAAAACCGCCTTTATCGCCAGGAAATGCAACGACCGTTAATGGGAGTGCCAAAGCCAGTAAGGCAAGGGTTATAATTTTCTTGTTCATGTTTTATCTCTCGTAAATTAAAGGTTACAGAACAGAGAACTTCTGTTCTTGATGCTTACTTTACCGATGAAAAGCGCAAATATTTTGAACAAAATGTGTAAATAATGTGAAATTTTAATCGGCAACTTTGTCCTGGGGCTCATACCGATAGCCCGCCCCATAAACTGAATGAATCAATTCTTGACCGGGCAATAAGTCAGTCAATTTTTTTCTCAGTTTTTTGATGTGACTATCGATGGTTCTGTCAGAGACAATACGGTGATCCTGATAAATCAGATCCATTAGTTTTGAACGGGAAAAGATACGGCCGGGTTGCTGGTACAAAGCCTGCAATAATTGAAATTCAACGGTGGTCAGCTCTACTTCCTGCCCCTCTGCAAGCACCCGAAAACTGTGCGGGTTAAGCGTCAAAGCGCTAGTGAGGGCCGGCATTGTCGTTTGCGCTTGCTGCCTCCGTAGCACGGCTTTAACACGCGCGACCATTTCACGCGGACTAAAGGGTTTGCAAATATAATCATCAGCGCCCAGTTCAAGCCCAAGCAAGCGATCTATTTCTTCAATACGCGCTGTTATTATGATAATCGGCACGGCACTGAAGCTGCGAATTTCCCTGCAAATATCCAAACCATCACGACCGGGCAACATTAAATCCAATAATATTAAATCAGTCGGATTTGCTTTAAGCCACGGCAACACCTCCAAACCATCGCTTAAACAGTTCGTGTCAAAGCCGGAGTTGTGCAGATAGTCCACTTGCAGACGGGCCAGTTTTAATTCATCTTCTACTATCAAAATATGTTTCATGAGCTAACCGGTAATTCAATGCGGATACTCAGCCCGTTTAAAGGCGACGCTTGTGCCTGTATCGTGCCATTATGCGCTTCGACAATATTGCTGCAAATAGCCAAGCCAAGGCCGGCTCCGCCATGGTGGCGATTACGCGAGCTTTCTACCCGATAAAAACG
>JBAXTQ010000157.1:0-9483 GCA_037130115.1 Methylococcaceae bacterium | reverse complement strand
ACGCTTATTCTCGCTTACGCTCGAAAAGCCTTATTCCGGCCTACGCCTGTTAAAGCGGGCTGTTAACAAAGACTTTTATTCACAAAAAAAACACCAAGGACACAACGCTTTTTTCTTCGTGCCCTTCGTGTCTTCGTGGTGATAATTTTTTAAGACTCGTACAGAATGCCGGAAACGCTTATTCTCGCTTACGCTCGAAAAGCCTTATTCCGGCCTACGCCTGTTAAAGGGGGCTGTTAACAAAGACTGTTTTTCGCAAGAAAACACCAAAGACACAACGCTTTTTTTCTTCGTGACCTTCGTGTCTTCGTGGTGATAATTTTTTAAGAATTTATCGGGGATTAATGGATAAAATAATCATATTGCAATTACTCTTCTATTCCCAATTCCTTGATTTTGCGGGTCAGGGTATTTCGGCCGTAACCTAAAAGAATTGCCGCTTCGTGGCGCTTGCCACGGGTAAAGTTTAAAGCGGCTTTAATTAAAATGGCTTCAACGGCGGGAATGGTTTGTTTGGCGACTTCCGCTTCTTTGGTCAATAACTGCTGATCTACCCAGGTTCTCAGCAAAGACTCCCAATCAGTTCCGACGCTCTCTTTTTCCAGTGAGGTATTCAGTAACTCCGGTGGCAAATCATGTAAATGAACTTCGCGGCTGGATGCCATGACGGTTAACCAGCGGCAACTATTTTCCAGTTGCCTTACGTTTCCCGGCCACTCCAGTGTACTTAAAAATGCCTCGGCTTCAGGTTTTAGGGTTTTAATTTCCACACCCAACTCGGCTGCGGCATGGTGCAAAAAATGACGCAACAACAAAGGGATGTCTTGTTTGCGCTCGCGCAGAGCCGGGATATGTATACGAATCACGTTTAAGCGATGGAATAAATCTTCCCGAAAGCGGCCTTGATCAACCAATATCTCAAGATTCTGATGAGTGGCGGCAATAATACGCACATCCACTTTAACTGCCAAGTGCGCTCCAACGGGATAAAACTCGCCATCCGCCAGCACTCTTAATAAACGGGTTTGCAATTCTGCCGGCATATCGCCTATTTCATCCAGAAACAGTGTCCCGCCATTGGCTTGCTCAAAACGACCGGCTCGCCGTAATTGCGCTCCGGTAAAGGCACCTTTTTCGTGTCCAAACAGTTCCGACTCCATCAAATCTTTAGGAATAGCGGCCATATTTAAAGCAATAAAAGGATTCTTGGCTCTGGGACTATGACGGTGCAGCGCTTTAGCCACTAATTCCTTGCCCGTTCCCGATTCGCCATTAATCAGTACCGTAATGTGTGAACGCGCCAGCCTGCCTATCGCCCGAAACACCTCTTGCATTGCCGGCGCTTCGCCTATAATTTCCGGCGTAGGCTCAATAGTGGCGGCCGCACGATGTGCATCGTCTTGCTGTTGTCGCCCATGGATACAGGCACGTTGCGCCAGATTAACCACTTCTTTAATATCAAAAGGCTTGGGCAAATATTCAAAAGCACCGCCATGAAACGCCGAAACCGCACTTTCCAAATCGGAATGCGCCGTCATGACAATAACCGGCAAATTGGGGTGACTGTGCTGAACCTTGTCTAAAAGTTCCAGACCATCCATGCCAGGCATACGAATATCGGTTATCAAGGCATCCGGCAAATCACCCTGTAAAGCGGCCAATAATTCTTTCCCGGAAGGAAAGCTGCGAGTGATGATACCGGCTTTTTGCAAGGCTTTCTCAACAACCCAGCGTATGGATTTATCATCATCAATGATCCAGACAGTATCAGGCTTACTCATTACCAGTCTCCATGGGTAAAAAAATTGAAAATATCGTATTGCCTGGCTCACTGTTGCACTCAACCAAGCCGTTATGCTGATTAATCAATGCTTGTGCAATGGATAAACCCAGCCCGGTGCCTTCAGCTCGACCGGTAATCATGGGATAAAATATTTGACTCATCATATTAGTGTCCACACCCGGCCCGTTATCAATAATATCGCACTTTACCGCCAGTCTATAGCGTTTACGGCCTATATTCAGCTGCCGGTGTATACGTGTTTTAAAGATAATATTACCTTTCCCTTCCATTGCCTGCACCGCATTTCTGGCAATATTTAAAATAGCCTGAATCAGTTGATCTTTGTCGGCAAAGATATCAGGAATGCTGGGATCATAATCATTTTTAATCGTCAGACTGCCGCTGGATTCCGCTTGAATCAGTTGCCTGACTCGCGCCAACACTTCATGAATATTAATCACCTTTTTATTAGGCAATTTATTAGGCCCCAGCATTTTATCCATCAAACCTTGCAGACGATCTGATTCGTCAATAATAATTTGGGTATATTCTTTAAGTTCGGGATCATGTAATTCCAAATCCAACAACTGAGCCGCGCCGCGCAACCCACCTAACGGGTTTTTTATTTCATGTGCCAAACCTCTAATCAACAATCGCGCCGTATTCTGTTGGGTTAATAATTGCTCTTCTTTGGAAATGCGCAAATGATTATCCACCTGTTGAAGCTCGACCAGAATTTCACTAACGGCTTCATTAACCAGCAACGGGGTTGCGCTAAAGCTGGTGGTCACATTATGAGTCATTCGGTTCAGTGTCAATCCTCTATCAACCAAGGGTTCTGACATCGCCAGGGATTGCTTCAAATTAATCAACAAAGCCGGATCGGAAGATCGAAATAATTCCTCTGCACTTTGACCTATCAAGTGATGCGCACTGTCAGCCAGCAGAATTTCTCCGGTCGTATTAACAAAAGTCAGTATTAATTCATGATCAAATAATAAAATTGCGGTATTAAGATGATCCAGTATGCGTTTATACATTTTTTTTATCGGTCGTTTTGATACAAAAGCGTTATATTTATATAAGCAATTTATAGACCAAACCCCGTAGAATACCTGCTTACTTAAAAACAACTCTGATTATAGCGATTATGATAACAAAAAACGCCCCAAAATGACGCATAATTAAATGACAATTTTATGACTCAGGCCGCTAGCGATTAAAATAATCCTTAGTTAAGGACGCGCATGAAATTTGGATTAACCTCTAATGGCGTTAATTTTAACCCTATTCAGGTGTTTTTCAGTCGCTATTGAGTTTTAGGAGTAGTATTGCGAAACTTGGAGGGTGTTATTTATTGCGAGCTGCCTTAAGTCTCGTATATGTCCCGCCTTAAGTGGCAGCCCAAAATCACAGGCCTTCTTGCCAAGGCAAGAAGACCTGTTTTTAATTGATCTGATTATTTTATTGACAGCCTATCAACAAGTTACAACCTACATATCCACGGCAGCGATTCTGTTATCAACCGGTAATGATTGCCTAAAGTAACTAAGTACGCCTTTGAAAATTGCACTGGCCACTTTTGATTGATACTGGTCGCTAAGTAAGTTTTGTTCTTCCGAGGCATTTGAGATAAAAGCGGTTTCCACCAATATGGACGGTATATCAGGCGATTTCAATACCAGAAAACCGGCTTTTTGAACGGAGTCCTTATGCAATTGTGAAATGTTGTCGAAGCTTTTTAATACATGATTGGCAACATTAACGCTGGCTTCCTGGGTTGCTGTTTGCGATAAGTCCAACAAAACCGACGCCAATACATCTTCTTTATCATTAAGACTAACCCCCACCAAATCAGAGGCGTTGGCACTGTCTGCCAGCCAACGCGCGGCTTCACTTGAGGCACCACTGGTGGATAAGGTATAAACGGACGCGCCTTTAACTTCGGAATCCTGGAAGGCATCGGCATGTATTGAAACAAATAAATCCGCTTTGGCTGTCCTGGCAATTTTCATTCGGTCTCTAAGACCCACATAGTAATCGCCTTTACGAACCATGACCGCTTTCATTCCCGGTTGTGCATTGATTAATGCTTCCAGTTTTTTAGCCATTGCAAAGGTCACTTTTTTTTCCTCAGTGCCATGAGGTCCATGAGCGCCAGGATCATCCCCGCCATGCCCGGGATCAATCGCAATCACGATGCGATTGGCTCGTTTGGATTCAGTCGACTTAACGGCAACGGCTTTAGTCTCAACTACCTTGGTCTCAACCATTTTAGGTTCAAGCGATAAACTGGCAACTATTTTGGCAACTTCATTATCTTCATTTTTTTTTGCGACAACCGGGTCTTTGTCCAGCAAATCAATCACTAAACGATGATCGTCGCTATTATCAGAGCTTAATGTAAGTTTTTTTAGGCTAATTGTGGTTTTTAAATCAAAAACAACTCGTAAGTCAGTGTCGTTTTTTACGCCCGAACGGACTCGGGCAAATAAGGGATGCGCTGCCGAGGGTTGATTTAATGAATACTTTAGTTGGGCATTTTTAATATCAATAACCAAACGTGACGGATTATCCATAACAAAAACCCGATGTTGTGGCGATGACGTGACCTCAAAAGTTATCTGGTTTTGGTTTGGATTCGTGGTATAACGCAATGAATTTACGTTGATTTGTTGTGCATAACCGGATACAGACATTAACTGTAATCCAGAGAACAATAAGATTTTGCAGTAATTTCTCATATCGACACCCCACCGACAACAAGCTGATTATACCAGTATGTCGTTGTTTTTATAGACCCCTTGTGATTTTTTTATAAAAGATACTCCATATTTAATGACCGTGCAAGCCCTTGCATTTTTAAGGTGATCATTCTATCAGGTTTTGGCAAAAAGCCTCTGCCGTTGTCAGGCCATTCAATAAAGCAGATGCTATCCTGATCAAAATAGTCGCGTATACCCATCCATTCCAATTCTTCGGGATCAACGACTCGATACAAATCAAAATGAAATATTTTGTGACCGCCTACCTCGTATTCTTCGACTAACGTATAGGTTGGGCTTTTAACGGTGCCATGATAGCCTGCGGCTCTAAGAAAACCTCTGACCAGTGTTGTTTTTCCTGCGCCTAAATCGCCGTATAAAAAAACCAGGCTTTTTGAGGGCAAAGATGTAAATAATTCTGCGCCAAATTGCTCGGTTTCTTGTGCATTTTCCAAATACTTCTGCATCACTCGCTTCCTCTGAGATAGGGCATTAAATCACTGGCCAACAAACCTCTTTCACCGTCTTTTTCTGCGGCTCTATCAGCCGCCTGTCCGTGCCTGTAAACCCCTTGTTGCGCCGCATCTTGTAAAGACAAGCCTTGCGCCAGTAAACCGGCAATGACACCGGACAGCACATCCCCCATACCGCCAGAAGCCATGCCTGGATTTCCTGTCGTAGAAACGGCGCACTGATCTTTAGAGGCAATTAATGTACCGGCACCTTTAAGAATGGCAACACCGCCATAGCTGGCCTGAATAGCCAAGACAGCGGCAAACCGGTCTTGTTGTATGTCAGTCGTAGAGCACTTTAATAACCTTGCTGCTTCACCCGGATGGGGCGTTAAAATCCAGTCAGGATGGGTGATAGATAAACCCGCCAAAAGATTTAAACCATCCGCGTCAATAATCATCGATTTTTGAGCGGCCAGAGTTGCCATAAACAGTTCTATTGCCCACTCACTTTGTCCCAACCCGGGACCTATCACAACGACACTGGCTTTTTCCAACAAACCGGATAACTGCTTGGCACTACTGACACCATGACACATCAATTCTGGCCGATTTAGGTTCATTAACCCGGCATGTTCTGACCGTGTCGCAATACTAACCAAGCCGGCACCGACTCGCAAAGCCGCTTCACCGGCCAGTCTTGCGGCACCGAAATAACCGCAATCACCCCCCACTATCAGCACATGCCCGTAATTACCTTTATGCGAACAACGTTGACGACGTGGCAACGGTGTTTTTACGACACGAACTGCTGACGGTGAAACGGTTTGAAAAATGGCCTCCGGCACGGCTAATGAGGCATAACAGATTTCACCGCAATAATCAGCGGCGTGTCCGGTCAATAATCCTTGTTTCAAAGCGATAAAAGTAACCGTGCAATCCGCTTTTACCGCACAGCCCAGCACATTGCCGGTATCCGCATTTAAGCCCGACGGACTGTCTACCGCAACAACATACCCAGCCGACTTGTTGATAAGCTGAATGGCTAGTGCATAAAGCCCCGTTACCGGCCGATCCAGTCCTGTACCCAGCAAGGCGTCAACAATCACGTCGGCATCAATGCTTTCATCGCCTTGAAAAGGAATAACCGTTCCGTTTGCCTGGCTATACTTTTGGTAAGCAGTCAGCGCGTCACCTTTACTGTTTTCAGGGTTTGCAAGACCGTAAACGCTCACCTTCAATCCGGCTTCCAAAGCTAACCTGGCGATAATGTAGCCATCACCGGCATTATTACCGGTGCCGCAAAAAACAGCGACGGATTGACTATTCGGGCATTTATTCCTGAACCACTGAAAAACCTCATAACCCGCTCGGCTCATTAATTCGAAACCGGAAATGCCTGCTTCTTGTATCGCTATTCGGTCAAGCTCTCTAACCTGGGCGGTACGATAAAGTGTTATGGGTAATTTTTGCATGGCAATTATTAAGATTTAAGCGACACGCCCTTGCCTGGAAAAAACCAATCGACTCCAGGCAAGAACGCTTGATGGACTAACGAATATAGTTAACTTCAGGCTTGCCTTCTGACTCAACCAGTTCACCAATAACGAAAACTGTTTCACCCAAGGCTTGCAGCGTTTCAAGGGTCGCTTTTTCATCTTCGGCGGCAACACACACTATCATGCCGATACCACAATTGAAGGTGGTTAGCATATCCGCTTCAGATACATTGCCCTGTTCTTGCAGCCATAAGAAAATATCAGGAAACATCCAGGAAGCAATGTCAATGTTCGCATTAAGCCCGACCGGCAGTACGCGTGGCAAGTTCTCGGTTAAACCGCCGCCGGTAATGTGGGCAAAGGCATGAACGGGCACTTTTTCCAATAAGGCTAATAACGATTTAACATAAATTTTAGTCGGCTCCAATAAAGCCACGCCTAGGGTTTTATCACCAAACACATCGGTCAGCGCGGAATTGCTGTGAGCAATTATTTTTCTAATTAAAGAGTAACCATTAGAATGCGGGCCGGACGAGGCAATGCCAATCAGCTTATCACCGGTTCTAACTTTACTGCCGTCCAGTACCTTGCTTTTTTCCACGATACCCACGCAAAAACCCGCCAGATCATACTCGCCATCCGCATACATACCCGGCATTTCGGCTGTTTCACCGCCCACCAGCGCAGCGCCGGCCAACTCACAACCCTTGCCTATACCCTCGATCACTGATGCTGCCGTGTCAACATCCAGCTTGCCAGTGGCGAAATAATCCAGAAAAAACAACGGCTCCGCACCTTGCACAATAATATCGTTGACGCACATGGCAACCAAATCGATACCGACCGTATGATGGATGCCTAAATCTATAGCCAGTTTTAGCTTGGTACCGACGCCATCCGTTCCTGAAACCAGAATCGGGTTCTTATAACGATGCAGGGGCAGTTCAAACATTGAGCCGAACCCGCCCAAACCCGACATAACACCTGCTGTGCGTGTTCTGGCTGCAATGGGTTTGATACGCTCAACTAATTCATTACCTGCCGCAATATCAACGCCGGCACTTTTATAATTTAAGCTTTCTTGGTTTTTTTGGCTCAATGTTATTGTCTCTTTTAAATTTAAATATATATTGTATTGTACAAGACATCGTCGTTTTTTGTGAAGGATATGAAGAAAGTTTACGAGTGTTTAGTTATTGGCTTTCAAATCCTGCCAAAATAGTTGAATTAAATTACAAAAATACTTAAAGTGGCCTTGTTTATCAATAAATTAATAATTAAAAATAACACACGGTCTTTATTGAGGAAAAAATATGAAAGTAACAAAACTGCTTAAATCCGCACTATTTATTGCTGTCGTTTTGTCTAATGGCACGGCAGTCGCGTACAGCCCTGAAGAATTAGAGAAAGAATGCAACAAACCAGGTTTCACTGCTTTTAATCTTACTGAATATAAAGCGCCTGATAATATTGAAGTTGCACCCGAATCAGAGTTTATAATAAAAATATCCGCTTGGGCAGACCCCGGCAGCATCAAGTTAACAGCAAAAAAAGAAGCACTCCCCTTTAAAGTAGAAAGTAATAGCAGCTTTCATCTGGTCAAGGCAAAATTGCCCGCGTCTTTAAATGGCAAATATGCCAGAATTGACATCAGCGCAACGGCAGTCTCGGGCTGTGATGATAAGTATGGTTGGCTCGTTAAGGTTGCTGACCAATAGAGCCCTAAACAAGTCAGCATCACCGCGTTGGATTTAACTGTTACTTTGTAACTGTCCTGTTTGGAAACGACGACAAGTTATTGTTTAATTTGGCTCTTTATTATAACGGGGGCTTATCAGCTGCAACTTTGGATCTACCCACAAAATCTTTTTTAATTAGGGTAAATTGCTGTAACTGGACTTCGACCTGACCATTAAACGATTCCAGCGGATAGGTTCCCTGTTCGTTGGCAATTCCTGCGTCGATACCGGTGAGTAGTTCAATCGCGTCATCGACCGTTGTTACAGCATAGATGCTAAATTGACCCGATTGAGCGGCATGTACCACATCCCAGCGCAACATTAAGTGCTTGATATTAATGGCGGGAATAATTACGCCCTGCGTGCCGGTCAAGCCTTTTTTGGCGCAAATATCAAAAAAACCCTCAACTTTTTCATTAACGCCGCCTATCGGCTGAACCTGCCCCAGTTGGTTTATTGAGCCGGTGATAGCGAGATCCTGCCGTAATGGAATCTGGGCAATGGATGATAAAATAACACACGCTTCAGCCAGCGAGGCGCTGTCACCCTCTACAGAACCATAAGATTGCTCAAACACCAAACTGGCCGCTATTGAAAATAGTGTTCTTCGGGCATACCGTGCGGCGATAAAGCTCGACAAGATGAGCACGCCTTTTGAATGAATAGCCCCGCCCAATTCAATTTCACGTTCTATATCAACCACTTTTCCGCTACCCAGACGGGTTGCTGCGGTAATACGCGAAGGCTGTCCAAATGAAAACTCGCCCAATTGCAAGACTGACAGTGCATTAATCTGGCCAATCACAACACCTTCAACATCTATTAAAAGCGTACCCCGCTCAATATGCTCATAGAGCTTTTCCCTGATTTTATCCAGCCGGTGGGTTTTATGATCAATGGCTTGCTGTATATCACTGTTGGTTATATGGACGTGGCCGTTATCTTCCGCCCAATAATTGGATTCTGTTAATAAGTCCTTAATGGTTTCAAGATGCGTTATCAATTTTTCTGCATCACCGACCAATCTGGCGCTATGCTCGATAACCCTGGCAACAGCATTTTGGCTGAGTGGCTTTAATTTCTCGTGCCGGGCAATGGTTCCCAGTAAACGCGCATAGTCATGACTGCTTTTTTCTCTGGAAACGGATTCATCAAAATCAGCGGCGACTTTAAAGAGATTATGAAATTCGGGATCATAAGCACTTAATAAATAATAAATTAACGGATCACCTACCAGAATGATTT
>JBAXTQ010000156.1:0-9546 GCA_037130115.1 Methylococcaceae bacterium | reverse complement strand
ATGTAAAAATCTATTTTATCAGATTTGCGCTGGGGAAGTCGGACAGACTCCTAGAAACAACAATAGATATTGGTGCAAATAAAGCCGTTTAGTGGATGCGGTTTTAGGTGCGCGATGCGCACTACTACAAAAACCTTAAGAGATTTTCACCACGAAGAACACGAAGAAAGAAAACTTCGTGTCCTTCGTGTCTTCGTGGTGAAAAAAAGCTTAGTAGGGGGGCAGTATTACGACGGGTTTTGCCGTCTTTCTGCTCATTCTATACGCTAGATAAGGCGGTGTTCGGTAGGTGCCCGTTTTTCCTAAAAATAGCAATTGACTTTCCTACAAAAACTTAAGCATAATCAGCTTTTATCCGGTTGAAACGCCTATTCTTGGCAACACCTCCTATCAATCAAACAGGAGATACATTTATGACCACCAATACTTCCAATCGCGTTGCAGAAATTTTTACCCGCTACGAACAACCCATACTGGAGGACTGGCTACGCGAGCAGTTAGCGGCTCTTACCGCACGCCAGGATTTGATTTCAGAAGCTGAATTACGCCGACAATCAGCCGAGCTTCTCGCGCTCTTTATTCCCGCCTGCCGCGCCGGCAATTTCACTGATATCTCCTCACCCGAATGGAAAGCAGTCTTGGCGTTCTTGTCTAATGTCTCCCGCAGTCGTGCATTACAGGGCTTTTCCCCCTCGGAAACGGCAACGGTGGTGTTCTCGCTCAAGCAACCGCTGTTTTCCCGGCTGCGCCAAGAGTTGAGTACAAATGTCGATACCACGCTGGCTGATGAATTATGGAACGCTACCGTGCTTTTGGACAAGCTGGGTCTTTACACCACCGAGGTGTTCCAAAAGAGTCGCGAAGAGATTATCAAGCGCCAGCAAGAAGAAATGCTTGAACTCTCCACGCCCGTTATAAAGCTCTGGGAAGGCGTCCTTGCCGTGCCGCTCGTTGGCATGCTTGACAGCGTTCGCACCCGGTTGGTTATGGAAAACATTTTACAAAGCATCATCAGCACTGGCAGCAGCATGGCCATTATAGACATCACGGGCGTGCCCAATGTGGATACGCAGGTTTCCCAGCATTTGCTTAATACGGTTTTGGCCGCGAAATTGATGGGCGCACAATGCATTATCAGCGGTATCCGTCCAGAGATTGCCTTGGCGATGGTGCATCTGGGCGTGGAGTTTGGCGATGTAGTCACCAAGGCCACGCTGGCCGATGCGTTGGCCTATGCCTTTTTGAAAATCGGCATCGTGGTAACCACTACGGCTCCACATTAATAAACCCGGGAGGCCTTTACCCTATGGATCAGATACCTATCAATAAAGTGGGCGACTTTCTGTTGGTCAGTCTTCAGGTAGACATGGATGACCACCAGGCGTTACTCTTGCAGAACGACCTCACCAATCAAGTCGTCAAGACGCACGCTAAAGGCGTACTCATTGACGTCTCCTCGGTTGACATCGTGGACTCGTTCATCGGTCGCATGTTGGGCAATATGGCTTCGATTACGCGTGTGCTGGGTGCGAACTCCGTCGTCGTCGGCATGCAGCCGGCTGTGGCCATCACCATTGTCGAGCTGGGTTTATCGCTGGCGACCATTCAAACAGCTCTTAATGTGGACAAAGGCATGGCGCTACTTCAAGCTCTGGTTAATAAAGCCACCAATGAAGGCCGTTATGAACGCCTTGAAAAGTGAAACCCTGCCGCTGTGCACTGATCAAGACGTTTTGCGGATTCGCCAGACGGTGCGTACCTGGATGATCGAGCAGACCTTCAATATGATTGAGCAGACCATGATGGTGACGGCCAGCAGCGAGCTGGCTCGTAACGTCGTGGTTCATGGCGGTGGTGGTTCAGCACGACTGGAGTTGCTGGCAGACAGCGGTCGCCAAGGTGTGAGGGTAACCTTTGAGGATAAGGGGCCGGGTATCGCGGATATTGAGCAAGCCTTGGCAGATGGCTACACTACCGGCGTTGGACTGGGTATGGGGTTGGGAGGGGCGAAGAGGCTGGTGAACGACTTCGAGATTGGGTCGGAGGTTGGCAAGGGGACTCGCGTGACCATCACCAAGTGGAAATAATATGACTACCCACCCTTATTCTCGTCTGTTATTTCCTTTGTATATCCGCGTGGAAACCTTAAGTCATATCGGCGAAGCACAACGGCAGGTCATCGCCCTTGCTCGTGACCTGGGCTTTGGCGACTTACGCACCGACCAAGCGTCACTGATCGTGACCGAGTTCGCCACCCATCTTGTTCAGGGTACGGCTGGCACGGGTGGTGATCTGGTTCTTCGCCCACTTGAGGAAGCCGGCGGAACCGGCTTGGATATTCTCGCGTTCGATTGTGGTCCCGGTATTGTCAATATAAGTGAGCGTTTGCGTGATGGTAATTCCAGCACTGGCTTGGGTGCTATTTGTAGGCTATCGTCAGAGTTCGATATTTTCTTTTCTCCAGGTGACGGCGAGGCTGTATTTTGCCGACTTTGGAAGAATTGGCCATCCGAACCCGCGCTCCCGCCTACGTCCGCGCTGGTCGTGGGGGGCGTGTGTCTGCCGGTTTCCGGTGAGCAGGCCTGTGGCGACGCGTGGTCTATGAAGGTGGACGGCGACAGCACTTTTTTTATGCTGGCCGACGGCTTGGGACATGGCCCGGATGCCGCTGAAGCGGCCAACCAGGCGGTCGCCATTTTTACAGAACAAAGCCCGTACCATCCGGCAGAGCTGCTGCGCCTGATTCACGCCGGCTTGCGCGGTACGCGGGGCGCAGCCGTCCTGGTAGTAGAGGTCGCTCCCGGAAATGATATTATTCGCTACGCAGGCTTGGGCAATATTACCGGGCTGATTCTCGGTGGTGGAGCCTCCCGTCATCTGGGGTCCCACAACGGCACCGCCGGGGTTGAAGCGCGAATAATCCAGGAGTATAGCTGTCCCTGGACAGAGAAGGGTTTGCTCGTGCTGCACTCGGACGGTGTGGCGACGGGTTGGTCGCTGGACGATTATCCGGGCTTGGCGCAAAAACACCCGGCTTTGATCGCCGGGGTGCTGTTCCGGGATCATCAGCGGCTGAGCGACGACAGCACAGTGGTGGTGGCCGCCAAGGCGGACGTACGTAGAGTGATGGAATGAGCGCAGACATTACCTCCGCTGAATTGCCATTGGCGCAAATTCAACGACTAAACCAGGAATTACAAGTCACCCGTGAATTAATTCGCCAAGGTGACGAGGAATTGAGAAGCATCAATGATGAGCTGATCTTGACGAATTCCGGTGTTGTTGCGCTTTACGTTGAATTAGCGCAACGCAGCGATGAGCTTCGTCAACGACTAAACCAGGAATTGGAGGTCGCCCGTGAATTAATTCGCCAGCGTGACGAGGAACTGAGGTGCATCAATGATGAGTTGACCTTGACAAATTCCGGTGTGGTTGCGCTTTACGCTGAATTGGCGCAACGTAGCGAAGAACTTCACGCAGATGTGGCGCAGCGTAAACAGATCGAAGAGAGTCTGCGTGTGCATCAGATAGAACTGGAGATGCAGAATAATGAACTGCAACGGGCTCAAGAGGACTTGGCAAAAGCGGAGGCGCGTTATTTTGACCTCTACGAGTTGGCACCGGTGGGCTATTTTACCGTAAGCGAGAAGGGGAATATCCTGCAAACCAACCTTGCCGCCGCTAACCTGCTGTGCATGGACAGGCGTGAGCTGCTTAAGCAATTGTTGTTCCTGCTCATTCTCAATGAAGACAGGGATATTTACTACCTGCTGTGTAAACAGTTGGTTGAGGGCGAGCCACGGGCGGGCGAATTGCGGATGGTGAGGAATAATAACACGCCAGTCTGGGTACATTTAGCGATCTCCCTGCATTACGACGGCGACATCCCGGTGTTCCGCATTGTGTTGAGCGACATTACCCGGCTCAAACAGGTGGAGGACGTGTTGCGAAAAAACGAGGAATTGAATTGGAGTATCATTCATACGACCATGGACGGCTTTTGGCGATTTGACAGCCAGGGGCACCTGCTGGACGTCAACGAGACCTATTGCCGGATGAGCGGTTATACGAGGGAGGAATTGCTGGCTATGCGTATTTCCGATCTGGAAGCTGTCGAAACGCCCGAAGAAGTTGCCGCCCATATCCACTATATCAAGGTTCAGGGTCATGACCGGTTTGAGTCCCGGCACCGCCATAAGGATGGCCGCCTGTTTGAGGTCGCAATCAGCATCACCTATCTGCCCCTCCAAGATTCGCAATTTGTGATTTTTATGCAGGACATCACTGAGCGCAAACAAGCCGAACAAAAGCTTCAGCTCGCTGCCAGCGTTTTCACTCATGCCCGCGAAGGCATCATGATCACCGCTGCTGACGGCACAATCATCGATGTCAACGAGGCTTTTAGCGATATTACCAGTTACAGCCACGATGAAGTGATAGGCCGGAATCCGCGATTGCTCAGCTCCGGCCGTCATGAATGTCAGTTCTACCATGATATGTGGCAAAATCTGCTTGAAAAAGGCCATTGGTATGGTGAAATCTGGAACCGGCGCAAGGATGGCGAGGTGTACGCCGTGATGCAAACTATTAGCGCCGTGCGTGATGTCGAGGGTAATCCCAGGCATTACTTGTCGCTGTTTTCCGACATCACCCTGCTCAAAGAGCGCGAACAGGAGTTGGAGCACAGTGCGCATTACGACCCCTTGACCAGCTTGCCCAATCGTACACTGCTGGCTGACCGCCTGCATCAGGGCATAGCCCAGGCCAGACGGCGCGGGAGTCTGCTGGGTGTGGCCTTTCTCGACCTTGACGGCTTTAAGATCATTAACGATCAGTACGGGCATGAAGCCGGTGACCAGTTGCTGATTGCTGTGGCCACCAACATGAAGCAGACTTTGCGCGAGGGCGACACACTGGCCCGCATGGGCGGCGACGAGTTTGTTGCCGAACTGCTCGATCTGGTCGATGTCGAAGCCAGCGCACCGATGCTGGTTCGCTTGCTCGCCGCTGCTGCCGAGCCGATGCAGTATGGCGATCTCACTCTTCAGGTCTCGGCCAGTTTGGGCGTTACCTTTTATCCGCAGGCGGAAAATATCGATGCCGACCAACTCCTGCGTCAGGCCGACCAAGCCATGTATCAGGCCAAGCTGGCGGGCAAGAATCGTTACCATATTTTCGACGCCGTGCAGGACAGCCGCGTTCGGGGGCGTTACGAAAGTCTGGAGTTCATCCGTCGCGCCTTGGCCAGGGGCGAATTCGTGCTGTATTACCAGCCCTATGTGGACATGCGCAAGGGCACGGTCATCGGTGCTGAAGCGCTTATCCGTTGGCAACATCCAGACAAAGGTCTGCTGTCACCGGCGACTTTTTTGCCGGTGATTGAGGATCATCCGCTGGCTGTTGAAATTGGCGAGTGGGTTATTGAAACGGCTTTGGCCCAGATAGAAGTTTGGCTGGCCACCGGCTTGAATATTCCTGTGAGTGTTAATGTGGGTGCCCGCCAATTGCAGTTGGCAGATTTCGTCGAACGTCTGCGTCGGTTGCTGGCAGCGCATCCCGGGGTGAGTCCATCTTGCCTTAAATTGGAGGTGCTGGAAACCAGTGCACTGATAAATGTGACCCGGGTGTCGCAGGTGATTGAAACCTGTCGGGGGATGGGCGTGATGTTTTCGATGGATGACTTTGGTACCGGCTATTCTTCGTTGACTTACCTTAAACAACTGCCGGTCGCCACCATCAAGATCGACCAGAGCTTCGTGCGCGGCATGCTCTATGACCCCGATGATATGGCTATTCTGAAAGGCGTGCTGAGCCTGTCCGACGCCTTTCACCGCGATGTTATCGCCGAAGGTGTGGAGACTGTTGAACAAGGGGCGATGCTGCTGCAACTGGGTTGCGACCTCGCTCAGGGTTACTGCATCGCCCGCCCCATGCCTGCAAATGAATTGCCCGCTTGGTTGGTTAACTGGCGACCCGATCCCTCTTGGGCTGGGTCACTGCCATTAAATTAAGCCGTTCGCTGAGCGGAGTCGAAGCGATTTTGCCGGCTTCGACTCCGCTCAGCCAACGGTTTATGACGCGTGATGGGGTTTGCAGCCCATACGCATCAACTTAAAGATATTAATTCACCACGAAGACACGAAGTTCACGAAGAAAAACCAAAGAAAAATCTTCGTGCTCTTCGTGTCTTCGTGGTGAAAGGTCTTAAGTTGATGTCTATGGGTTTGCAAACCCCGACCGGCATAGTTACTGCTATTATGATTTCAATAAGCAAGAGTAGGATGGGTAGAGCGACAGCGAAACCCGTCAGGCATTTTTCAAATTCTTTGCCAGTCAAACGCTGCGCCCGGATCGGTTTTTCGTCCGGGGGCAATATCACTGTGTCCGGTTATTCGTTGTCTCGATAACGTTGGATACGTTTTAAGTAACGTGTCAATCACAGTAGCAAGTTGCTTATACTGTTCTTCGGTATAAGCTATCGATTCGGTGCCTTCAAGTTCTATACCTATCGAAAAATCATTACAGCGTTCTCTGCCCTGATAGTTTGATTGTCCCGCGTGCCAGGCGCGTTTGTCAAAAGGCACATATTGCACACAACTGCCGTCCCGTTTAATCAATAAATGCGCGGATACCGTGAGTTGATGAATTTCTTTAAAATAAGGATGATCATCGGGATTGAGCAAATTGCAAAAAAACTGGTCTATGCAAGGATTATTGAATTCACCGGGCGGCAGACTAATGCAATGAATTACCAGCAAGGAAATGTCGGCGGGGTCGGGACGTTGATCACAATTGGGTGAGGGGGTTTTGGTAATACCTGTGAGCCAGTGGTGGTCTATATTCATAAAATTAAAAAGCGGTATGGAATGCAAACAAATTGATGAATGTGCGATAAAATAAGCATTATTCGCCGGAAGGGGCAGTTCGGTCGGGGTTGCAAACCCATAGACATCAAGTTAAGACATTTACCACGAAGACACGAAGATTTTGCTTTGGTTTTTTCTTCGTGAACTTCGTGTCTTCGTGGTGAATTAATAGTAAGTATTCACCTCCCCCTTTGAAAAAGGGGGATTGAGGGGGATTTATCTAATTAAAATCTCCCCTAACCCCTCTTTGTTAAAGAGGGGGACTGAATAATTACAATTAATATCTTTAAGTTGATGTTTATGGGTTGCAAACCCCGACCGGCATCTTGCTAATCAAAAAGAATTTTAACATCAAATATAAAGGAAAGCGTGAACGCTTATTTAACAGTACGAACAAGAGAGAATTTTATGACAACCATCGTTTATAAACGCTTATTCAAATTGGCTTTTGCATTGTTGCTGGTCGGTTGTGCCAGTAAGCCGGCGACTTATCATGATGACTCTGCAAAAAATACTCATCAACAAACTAAAATCCCACCGGCCGGTTATCCGCTAGAGCAGCCCGAGCAACATTATCCAGGCAGTCATGGCAAGGCGCCTTATTCAAGCAGTTATGGCACCAACAAATTAACGGGCACCTACGCCAACTCGCCAGCGGTACGCAGTTTTATTCAGCACATGGTGAAGCAGCACGGCTTTTCGGAAACCTATTTAAATGGTTTGTTTTCGCAGGCTAACCGGCTGGATTCGGTTATTCGTTTGGAAAGTCCGGCACCCTCTACGGGGCCGTCAAAGCCGAGCCTGGGCAGTTGGACGCGCTATCGCAACAAGTTTTTAACCGATGCGCATATCAGCAATGGCGTGGAGTTTTGGCGCAATAATGCAGACGCTATTAAACAAGCCAGCGCCACCTATGGCGTTGACCCTGAATATATTGTCGGCATTATTGGTGTGGAAACTTATTTTGGCAAAAATTTTGGTAAAACCTGTATCTTTGATGCCTTAACGACCTTGTCTTTTGACACATTCAGGCGTTCCGGCTATTTTACGTCTGAGTTGGAGAACTTTTTGCTGATGACGCGTGATGAAGGTTTTGATCCGCGTCAACCGCAAGGCTCTTGGGCAGGCGCTATGGGTTACGGCCAATTTATGCCCAGTAGTTTTCGTAAGTTGGCCGTCGATTTTAACCACGATGGAAGGCGTGATCTTTGGCATCCCAAGGATGCGGTCGGCAGTGTGGCGAATTATTTTTCGCGTAGCGGCTGGCAGTTACATAGCCCTGTTACCAAACGTAGCAGCCCCGCTAACGATGAAGCTGTTATTGAGCTGAGCACTTATGAAGGTAATGAGTTTTGGCGTGTTTATCCCAATTTTAAAGTAATCAAGAAATACAATAACAGCAATAAATACGCGATGGCAGTGCATCAGTTGGCACAGGCTATTAAACAACGGTATCAGCAAGCTTATGCGGGCACTATTGATAATGTAAGTCATTAGAAGTGGGTAAGCTTGGGGGTGTTTGGGGTTAGAAAAAAGCTACCCGCTTAAAACCTGTCAGGTATTAAGTAGGGTGCGCATCGCGCACCTAAAACCGCATCCACTAAACGGTTTTATTTGCACCACTATTATTTTTTCTACCTGTAGCCTATTAGAGTTCTTTCTCTGGCATGGTTGTGGTGCGCGATGCGCACCCTACTCAGCTTGGGGGAGTTTAGGATTACAAAAAAGGTAATTATTAAGCCCTCCCCCTTTTTCAAAGGGGGGCAGTGAATACTTACTGAAATTTTCATTAGCATCAGCACTTTTTAGTTGTATAGTAAACGCTTTGTTAACATCAACCAGTCGGCTATTTAAAAAATAGTCATTGATTGTTTAATCTTTTTATAGAGGTGAGCCATGTACACATTAAAACATCTATTTTTGGTCACTGTGCTGTTGGCCTGTTTTGGGACGGCACCTGTTTTTGCTGCCGACATGGCGGCTGGCGAACAAAAAGCGGCCACCTGTACGGGTTGTCATGGCCCCAAGGGTAAAAGCAGTAACGCTCAATGGCCCAATTTAGCGGCTCAACAAGGGCTCTATCTGGTCAATCAACTTAAGGCATTTAAAGCGGGAACACGTAATAACCCGATGATGCAAGCCATGGCCGCCAACTTAAGTGATGACGATATTAATAATTTGGCCGCTTATTATTCCAGTCAACCCGCTGTTAGCGCAGGGGGCGATGCAACCTTGGCGAAAGCAGGACAACCCAAAGCCACTATGTGTTTAGGCTGTCATGGCGCGTCCGCTGAAGGTAACGGTCAATTTCCAAGGCTTGCCGGTCAGCATCCTAATTATCTGGTAAAGCAATTAAGCAACTTTAAAGAAGGCGAACGTAAAAACGGACACATGCAAGCTATTGCCGGCAATTTGTCTGAAGAAGATACGAAAGCCTTGGCTGCCTATTTTGGTTCTTTGTAGTCACCATCCTTTGGCCTGTCCGGGTTTTTAAAAACACCCCGATTGAACAGGCGTAGGTCGGAATAAGGCTTTTTGAGCGTAAGCGAGTTGAGCGTTTCCGGCAACTCTGTACGAGAGTGCCGGAAACGCCACCACGCGCTACGTTTGGGTGGTCTTATTCCGACCTCATACACATCAAATTAAAGATATTACAGACCACGAAGACACGAAGTTCACG
>JBAXTQ010000155.1:0-9623 GCA_037130115.1 Methylococcaceae bacterium | reverse complement strand
TTGATGGGCGCTATTTATACCGCTTATTTTATGACGTCAAAAATGCGTCAATACGTTAAGCCTTCCATTGAATTAATGGGTGCGTTACCTACGGTTATTTTAGGGTTTCTGGCAGGCTTATGGTTGGCACCGATTATTGAAGAGTATTTGGCGGGGTTGTTTGCCTTGCTGATGCTGGTTCCGTTAGCGGTTATGTTATTTGCTTTTGTTTGGCAGTATTTACCAAAATCTTTTCTGCAGACGATTCCTGAAGGCTGGGAATCGGCTCTGCTAATACCGGTTATTTTGTTAAGCAGTTGGTTTGCCTTTAGCGTCAGCGTACCGTTGGAAACCTTCTTGTTTCATGGTACGTTACGCGATTGGTTTAAAACCGAATTGGGTATCGGCTATGATCAACGTAATGCGCTGGTTGTGGGTGTCGCGATGGGCTTTGCGGTTATACCGACTATTTTTTCAATCGCAGAAGATGCCATCTTTAGCGTCCCCAAACATTTAACCGTGGGTTCTTTGGCTTTGGGTGCAACACCTTGGCAAACCATGATTAAGGTGGTGTTATTAACGGCCAGTCCCGGTATTTTTTCTGCGGTTATGATCGGTTTGGGTCGCGCTGTCGGCGAAACCATGATTGTGTTAATGGCGACAGGAAATACACCGGTAATGGATTTAAGTGTTTTTCAGGGCTTGCGTACCTTGGCCGCTAATATTGCCGTGGAAATGCCGGAATCTGAAGTGGATAGTACGCATTATCGGGTGTTGTTTTTGGCCGCTCTGGTATTGTTTATGTTTACTTTTGTTTTTAATACGTTGGCCGAAATCATTCGTCAACGCTTACGCGAAAAATACAGTTCATTATGATTTTGTATGGTTTAAAAGTGCAGCCCTTGATGGGCTTAATAGGGCGACTGCCTGTGTTTCCTTTAACGCAAAAATATAACGTATTATGATGAAGTTATGGTTTAAAAGTGGAGCCCCCTGGATATGGCTCAATGCAGCGGCAGTCAGTACCTGTCTTATTATGATTGTGGGCGTGCTGGGTCTGGTCACCGTGCGCGGGGTAGGGCATTTCTGGCCGCATCAAGTCACCCGGTTCAGTTATCAGGAAGAAGGCAAGCAGCAGCCCCGGATAATTATCGGCGAAGAAGTGGATACCAGCATAACGCCCGCTGCAATGGCTAAATCAACGGGCTTTAAAATGGCCGATGATGAAGAAACCCTGGTGCAGTATTTAATTAAAACCGGTAACCGTGATCTGACGGGCACTGACTTTCTCTGGATACAGGCTCGCGATGTTAAAGAGCAGAGCAACCCTGTTGATATGATGGTGATTGAGCGCCGCGAGTGGGGTAATTTTTATGGACAGTTGCTTGAAGTTAAAGAGAATCATAAAACGATTGCTACCGGGACAGCCGCTTGGCCCATTCTTCAGACCAAGATAGACGAAGCGTTAGCCGTTTTTAAGGAAATAGCGCATTTAGAAAAAAAGGAAATTGGCGCGATAAATTATGCGTTGGAGCGTCTAAGGCTTAAACAAAGAAAACTGGAGTTGCAAAATAGCCTGGATGATGCCGCCAAGCAAGAGATTGCTGCGGAAAAAGCCGGTTATGAAGTCGACTATAAGCAGTATCAAGCCCAGTTAGCGACCTTATATCAAAAAATAAGACGTGATAGTCTGGTTGCCAAAACCGAAAGCGGCGCTACGCTGGAAATTCCTTTAGCCAAAGTGGTTAGAGCTTTTCAGCCCAATGCCATGAATTTGTTTGATAAAATGCTTCACTATGGCACCAAGGTGGTTGAATTTTTAGCCGATGATCCGCGAGAAGCCAATACCGAGGGCGGTATTTTTCCGGCGATATTTGGTACGGTGATGATGGTTATGATGATGTCGGTTATTGTTACGCCTTTTGGCGTCATTGCGGCGGTCTATCTGCGTGAGTACGCCAAACAAGGTTTTACGACCCGGTTAATCAGAATAGCAGTCAACAATCTGGCGGGCGTACCGTCTGTGGTTTACGGGGTATTTGGCTTGGGCTTTTTTGTGTACATTTTGGGCGGCAACATCGATCAGTTGTTTTTCCCTGAATCAGCGCCTGCGCCGGTTTATGGTACGCCGGGATTGTTGTGGGCTTCCATTACGCTGGCCTTGCTAACGTTACCGGTGGTTATTGTGTCAACGGAAGAAGGTTTGGCGCGTATTCCCAGTTCTATCCGCGAAGGCAGTCTGGCCTTAGGCGCAACCAAGCTGGAAACTTTATGGCTGACGGTATTGCCGATGGCCAGTCCCGCCATGATGACCGGTTTGATTCTGGCGGTAGCACGCGCCGCAGGCGAAGTGGCACCGTTAATGTTGGTGGGCGTAGTTAAGCTGGCTCCCACCTTACCGTTGGATGGAAATTTCCCGTTTTTGCATTTAGACAGAAAGTTTATGCATCTGGGTTTTCATATTTATGATGTCGGTTTTCAAAGCCCCAATGTTGAGGCGGCGAGACCCTTGGTTTATGCGACAGCATTATTACTGGTTTTGGTAGTTATAGGGCTTAATCTGGCCGCAATTGTCATAAGAAATAATCTGCGAGAAAAATATCGCGCACTGGAAGGTTAAAAAAATGTCAGCACAAGAAATACGTACACATGCAATTGATATGAGTTCTGTTTTACGCGGCAAAGAAGAGTCGCAACACCCTAATGAAACGTGTATCAAGGTGGAAAATCTAAATTTGTTCTATGGCGAAAAACAGGCGCTTTATGACATTAACATGGAAATGCCCAAGAAAAAAGTAACCGCCTATATAGGCCCCAGTGGTTGCGGTAAATCCACGTTGTTGCGCTGTATTAACCGGATGAATGATCTCGTTGATAGTGCAAAAATTGACGGTAAAATTTTACTGGATGGTGAAAATATCTATGATAAATCCGTTAATGTAGCGGCTTTGCGCAGACGCGTCGGCATGGTATTTCAAAAGCCCAATCCTTTTCCAAAATCCATCTTTGAAAATGTCGCTTATGGTCTTCGCATTCAGGGTGTTAATGATAAACGGGTATTGGAAGAAACCGTTGAAAAAGCGTTGACTGGCGCTGCCTTGTGGGATGAAATGAAAGACCGCCTGAATGACAACGCCTTGGGTATTTCGGGCGGACAACAACAACGCCTGGTTATTGCCAGAGCGATTGCAATAGAGCCTGAAGTGTTATTACTGGATGAACCAGCTTCTGCACTGGATCCTATTTCAACGTTAAAAATTGAAGAATTAATCAATGAACTTAAAGAAAAATATACTATAGTTATTGTAACGCACAATATGCAGCAGGCTGCCCGCGTTTCTGATTACACTGCTTTTATGTATATGGGTGAATTAATTGAAATAGGCACTACCAGTGAATTGTTCACTAATCCGGTAAAAAAACAAACAGAAGATTATATTACCGGGCGCTACGGATAATCAGGAGAAAAGAATGGACAACAGTAAAATAGGGCACCATATATCGGAACGGTTTAATCAACAACTGGAAGATATACGCAATAAAGTGTTAATAATGGGTGGTCTGGTTGAGCGCCAAATTGAACTGGCAGTTGACGCTTACACCACCGGTAATATGGAATTGGCTGAACAGGTCATCAAGCAGGATAATGAAGTTGATGCCCTGGAAGTGGCTATTGATCAGGAATGCATCGAGATCTTGGCACTGCGCCAACCGACGGCTTTTGATTTAAGGCTGTTGATTGCGGTGATTAAAATTATTCACGATATTGAGCGCATCGGCGACAAGGCTGAACGTATTGCTCAAATGGCGATACAGTTATCGGATAATGAAAGCAAAATCCCTCGTCATGAATTGGAGCACATGGCTGATTTGGTTAAGGGCATGGTGCATGATGCCTTGGATGCTTTTGCCAGAATGACCTTGGAGAATGTGCCTGACATTACTTTGATGGATGAAAAAGTGGATCGTGAACACGACAATATCCTCAGGCAATTGATTACCCGAATGATGGAAGACCCCAGAAATATTACCCGGACTTTGGATGTGCTTATGACAATTCGCGCACTGGAAAGAATTGGCGATCATGCCTGTTACATCTGTGAGCATTTGGTTTATATGATTAATGGCGATGATGTACGCCATTTAAGCCAGGAAGAACTGGAAAAAAGAGTTAAAGTGCCAAGGTAAGATTTTCATCTATCCGATGCTGGTTGTTCTTAGGTAACGATACCCGTGTTTTGTAGGGGCAATCCCTTGCGGTTGCCCTGCGAACATCGTGGCATTAAAGGGCAGGCGTAAAGCCTGCCCCTACAGATATTATCAGCATTTTTTGATAAAAAAGTGTCAACTACTTTCGGGCTTCTATGAAGGATGCCGAATTTTCCCATGAATCATTGTCCCAAGTGCCTGCATGATTTACAGGAGCAAAGTGAAATTTGCCCTCATTGCGGCATCGTCTTTGACAAATACTTAAAATATCATCCCGACCCGGCGGATCAACAAGACGTTGATTTGCCCCTGGTGACGATAATTATAGAAGATGAAGCCAAACCACTAAGCCGGTGGCTGTTTTACGAAACCCCGCAAAGCACCTTGGCCTTCTTGGGCCGGTCGATTATTTTCGTAGGTCTTGTCATCTTGAGTTGGCAGCTAATTAGCTCCTCTATCGAAAGCAATGCCGTCGGCAACTCCTTTTTACATTTGATCAATCTGCCTTTTCATGAAGCGGGGCATATTATTTTCAGACCCTTCGGCGCATTTATCACCTCATTAGGCGGAACGCTGGGGCAGTTAGTCATGCCGTCGATTTGCCTGGGCGTATTATTAATCAAAACCCGCGATCCTTTTGGCGCATCGGTTGCCTTATGGTGGGTGGGTGAAAATTTTCTTGATATTGCGCCCTATATTAACGATGCACGGGCAGGGCAGTTACCGCTGTTGGGTGGCAATTTTGGCCATTCCTCACCTTATGGTTTTCACGACTGGGAATATCTGTTAACCGAATCCGGACTGTTAAACTACGACCATGTTCTGGCTAAAGCCGCCTTTGTGTCAGGATCAGTCATCATGTTGCTGTCATTGCTATGGGGCGGACTGTTACTGGTTAAGTGGATCAGGGCGTAAGTTGTAGTCAGGCAATTAAATAAAATTCGCATTGCGAAGCCTTTATAACGAACGGGTTAGAAACCTCAAAAAGTCTGCGATGCAAGTTCTACAAGGCCGTCTGTACATAAACTTGTTCAATCATCCGGGTTACGCCCTTGTCGCGGCAACCAGGCTCCCGATCAAGAATGTCCTCCATTTGTAATAATTTTTCAGTGTTGTTTTTTCTTAGGTCATTGATTATCTAAATATTAAAATTGAATTTCATAATCAAATTTCAATCAGTACAGTTGGTCAATTTTCAATCAGTGCCAACACGTATGGTCAACATCATCAAGAAGACTTGTTTACGATTTATTGGCGTTTGCAATAAATTATTGAAAATAAAGTTTACCAAATAGGTAAATATAGATAGAATGATCTGTTGCCTGTGCAATGCTTTTGCTAGATTGAATGATATAAATCCATATTAATTAAATCATTGCAATGGGGCTTTATAAGAAACCCCCATTGTATTTTTTGGCGAAGAGAAGTTATTAAATAATGCAAATAGCGTTCAAGAATAAAAAACTCCGTGAACTTTGTGAAAACAGAAAAAAAGCAGAAGCAGAACTAGGCTCGGATTGTTCAAGAAAATTGCGCACCCGTTTGAGTGATTTAGAAGCCGCCGAAAACGTCTACGAACTGACAGCGGGTCACCCCCATTCGCTAGTACCCGACAGTTTAAGGGAATTTTCTGTTGATCTATCCGATGGCAAGCGTTTGGTGTTTAAGCCAGATCATGAACCGATACCATTAAATGAGCATAACAATACAGATTGGGTGAAAGTGACAGCAATATCTATTGTTTACATTGGCGATTATCACAAGCCCAAACAGAAGAGGAAATAACTATGACTAACCAACAGACGGCGTTTTGTCCCGATTGGGTGTCACCCCCTGGTGAAACCATTACAGATTTACTTGAAGAAAAAGATTGGACTCAATTAGAACTCGCTGGGCGACTAGGCTACAACAAAAAACATCTTAATCAATTGATTAAAGGCAAAGCCGCGTTGACTGAAGACGCGGCGTTACGATTGGAGCGCGTATTAGGTTCAACAGCCAATTTTTGGCTTAATAGAGAAGCTAAATATCGCGAACACTTGGCACGAATTGAAGTGCAAGAACTTAATCAAAAGTCGATAACTTGGCTTGATAAATTACCATTAAACGAATTAAAAAAAGCAGGCGTTATTCCCAATCAGCGGATAACTGCACAAGCCAAACCTGACTTGGTTGAACAGCTATTACGCTTTTTTGGCGTGGCATCGCCCGAACAATGGCAAGAACATTATGAAACCGGAATGCAATTGGCTTTTCGGCGCACTCGTGAAACACAGTCCGATATGGGAGCTATTTCTTCTTGGTTACGTTTAGGGGAAATCGAAGTTGAAAAATTAGACAGTCCACACTACAACCAAAGTGAATTTAAAAAAGCACTGCATCGTATTCGTGAATTGACAATGCTATCCCCCGGAATTTTTGAACCCGAGATGCGCCGTTTATGCCATGAAGCGGGAGTTATTTTTGTTATGGTGCCTGCTATACCCAAAGCACATGTCAGCGGTGTAGCTCGTTGGTTAAGTCCACGTAAGCCACTGATTCAATTATCTCTCTATGGCAAAACCAACGATAAGTTTTGGTTCACTTTCTTTCATGAAGCGGCACATATTTTGTTACATGCGGATGGAAAAAAAGCCATTTATTTAGACGATCTAAATACCGATTGCCAAGACCCTCAAGAAGAACAGGCAAATAAATGGGCGCGGGAGTTTTTAATACCCGTTGATTATCATGAACGGTTATCAGGATTGCGTAACAAAGAAGCCGTAAAAAACTTTTCCGAGGAGATAGGTATTCATACTGGCATTATCGTGGGTCGATTACAACACGATAAGGTTATTGAACCCTCTTGGATGAACGACTTGAAAGTGAGCTTTCAATTGGGAAATCCAGATGCGCCGACAATTTGACGGCATAACAAAAAGCCTCGATGACTCCATCGAGGCTTGATACCGACCAAGTATCCTCAATCCGATTTAATTATCATTTGATTATAACTAATTGACAAGCTGCAACTAAAAAACACGAGCATAACGCATGAGTAAAACCAAACTGGAACTGACTTGGATAGGCAAGGATAAGCGCCCTAAACTGGAACCGCGAATATTACTGGAAAACCCAAGCCTGTCGTATCACGCAAAATTCAAACGCCCCCCTCGCCCTTTGGGAGAGGGCTTAGCGGAGAGGGAAGACCAGTTTGATAACAAGTTGATTTTTGGTGACAACTTGCTGGCGTTGAAGGCTTTGGAACAAGAATATGCGGGCAAAGTAAAGTGCGTGTTTATTGACCCTCCGTACAATACCGGCAGTGCCTTTACCCATTATGATGACGGCTTGGAACATTCGATTTGGCTGTCGTTAATACGTGACCGTCTGGAGATTATCCGTACTTTATTGTCAGAAGATGGTTCCTTGTGGATTACCATTGATGATAATGAAGCACATTATTTGAAGGTGTTGTGTGATGAGATTTTTGGGCGGGGGAATTTTGTTGCTAGCAATATTTGGCAAAAACGATATTCCCGAGAAAATCGTGAATGCATAGGAGATGCACATGATTATGTATTGCTTTACGCAAAGCAGGCTGATAAATTTAAGTCTATTAGGAATCGTATACCCATTACAGAAGTACAAGCAAAGGTTTACAAAAACCCCAATAACCATCCCAGAGGTCGTTGGCGTGGAATTCCAATGACAGCGCAGGGCTATCGTCCGAATCAGATGTACGAAATTGTCGCGCCAGGAGGCGCTACTCATAGACCTCCTGAAGGTCGTTGTTGGTCAACGATTGAACCAACATTCATTAAGTTACGTGATGCTGGTCGTATTTATTTCGGTAAAGATGGTAATAGTCAGCCCAATATCATTCGCTTCCTGGATGAGGTTGATGGATTTGTCCCTTGGACTTGGTGGCCTCATGATGAAGTGGGGCATACAGATGAAGCCAAGAAAGAAATGCATTATCTATTCGGGAAAACAGAAGCTTTTATCACGCCAAAGCCTGAAAGACTTTTGCAACGAGTCTTGCATATTGCCACCAACCCAGGCGACCTTGTCCTCGACTCTTTCGCAGGTTCAGGAACCACTGGTGCTGTCGCTCATAAAATGGGCAGGCGCTGGATCATGATTGAACTCGGCGAACATTGCCAAACGCATATTATTCCACGCCTTAAAAAAGTCATCGATGGTGAAGATCAAGGCGGTATTTCCAAAACAGTAAACTGGCAAGGTGGTGGCGGTTTTCGTTATTACAGTTTGGCTCCGTCCTTACTGGAACAAGACCGTTGGGGCAACTGGGTCGTTAATAAAAACTACAATCCGGCCATGCTGGCAGAAGCCTTATGCAAATTGGAAGGCTTTACTTATGCACCTGTGCGAATAAATTCGCACCTACGGGAAAATTCGCACCTACGGGAAAATTCGCATCTGCAAGATGATTTGAAAACACCAATAAATTCACCATTACCGGAAAATTCCGTAGGTGCGAATTTATTCGCACAACCCACTGAGCACTGGTGGCAACATGGCTATTCGTCTGAACAAGATTTTATTTATGTCACGACACAAAATCTGTCGCATCAGCAACTGGAAGAGTTATCAGATGAAGTCGGCGGTGACCGTGCCTTGTTAGTGTGTTGTACGGCATTTCGTGGCAAATCGGATCAGTTTCAAAATCTTACCTTAAAGAAAATCCCCAAGATGGTGTTGTCACGTTGCGAGTGGGCACATGACGATTACAGCTTGAATGTGGCCAACTTGCCAATGGCTCAACCTGACGCTTTAATACAGCCTGATCTAACAAAAAAATCAAAAATCAGCACATCACAAAATGATTTGTTTGATGAAAAAGCGTAGGTGCGAATTTATTCGCATATTTTAATATTTGGTGCGAATAAATTCACACCTACAAGGGATTTAACGATGCCTTATGACGATTTACGCAAAGGACGATTTAGCCAGGGAGGACAAGCCTATTTTATTACCACCGTGCTGGCAGATCGTGAACAACGATTTTTTGCTGATTTTGAGTGCGCTCGTATAGTAGTCATGAATATGAAGTTATTGCATGATGAAAAGTGCGTTTATTCTTTTGCATGGGTTGTTATGCCAGACCACGTTCATTGGCTATTTCAATTGGGCACCAGTGCCTCCTTATCATCGACAATAAAAATATTTAAAGCACGAACCGCGCATCGTGTCAATGCTTATTTAGGTCGAAGTGGAACATTGTGGCAAAAAAACTTCTATGACCGTGCTTTGCGAAAAGAGGAGGATATGCGTGCTATTGCCCGTTATATTGTAGCTAATCCGTTACGGGGCGGACTGGTACAACAAATTGGTGATTATCCGCATTGGGATGCAATATGGTTGTAGGTTTGGAACTCACCATTCGCCCTTAAAAAACCTTAAATAATTAATTAAAAAGTAAATAAAAT
>JBAXTQ010000154.1:0-9689 GCA_037130115.1 Methylococcaceae bacterium | reverse complement strand
TCTGATTTTGACCGTTGAATGTTGGGCAACGAAAAGATGTTGCCCAACCTACATGACTATAGATACTTTATTGCAAGACCTGACCCCCTATTCCCTACTATCAAATTACAAAGCAATCCTTACGGTCGGCCAATATAATTATTGGCAAATAATAACCGCCTAAAAACCAAAGTAATATTTATATTAAGGAATTTTAAATTAAATGAATTTAGCTATTTTAATTGGAGTTAGTGATTATGATCATCAAAACTCATTGGTCGCATGCAAAGGCGACATTAAGGTTATGGGTCATGTAGTTGAAAAACTTAATAAATTCGACGACATATGCGTAATATCTGATTCTCCTAGGGCACAGGATGCAAAACAAAAAATCACGGAATTTGTAAACAAACACAAATCGTCAACAGTTGATGAATTAGTTTTCTATTACACTGGGCACGGTGCTCGATATGATGAAGATTTCTTTTACATATTTTCAGATTTTGATGATAAAAGAAAAGAAACTACTGGGCTAAGAAATTCGGAGCTGGATGGCCTGATTAGAAATCTATCGCCAGAACTTACCATTAAAATTATTGACGCTTGCTATTCAGGGTCAACTTACGTAAAAAGCGATTCAGATATTCAGCCAATTTTTGAAAAGTCAGCAAAAGACAATGAGCTTAAAAAACTGTATTTTCTTCACTCATCTAGCAATGAAGAGGTATCCTGGGCTGCATCTGATTATAGTTTTTTTTCAAAAAGTTTATTTAAATCGCTCACTCAAAGCAAAGGGCCTTTAAGGTATAGAGATATCATGGCATATGTTGCTGATGATATGAGTGAAAATAACTACCCTAAACCAACATTTATTGTCCAAGCCGAAAACACTGAGTTATTTGGTGATATAGATGCGAGTTTAATTGAATATATAAGATCAGAGCTGAAAATTTCAGGTGATCAAAAAAAGGATGAGTCAAAAATAATTGCCGATGATGATAGTTCTTTTAATAGTTTTTTGCAGTTAGTTCAGGTTAAAAGCGATAATGAATTCTGCTCTCAAGAAGAAGGATTACAGAACATTGAACTCATTGAATCATCCATTCAAGAAGAGAAATGGCCTTCAGTTATATCAGATATATTAACTCTAGAGGTTAGTCATATTGATAGTTTGATTCCTAACGAAGTTGCTATTGGGACGTGGCTTTTAAAAAACAAAGATGAGCATTATTTCGTTGAACCAAGATTTAAAATTGAAACGTATTACAAACAGCAATATGTAGAAGTTCCTAAGAAGCCAACAAGTACAGTAAGCATATTTGGAGATTTTAATATTATGCGGAATAGCGCGCTTAGCAGACTTCACGGAGATGTTGACTATAAATTGGAGAGTGTTGAGAACACTCGAAACGTTCTAATTGGTATAGAGTGCAGCTCAGCAACTCCGTTTAAGGCCTTACAGATTATTTTTAAACCAAAATTTAATGCAATTGAATTTTATGCATTAACTATAGTGCCTATCTTTTCAAGAAAATCTTTAGTTGTTTTTAATTCGATAGAGGTTATGACTTATATTGGTTGGGATTCGACAAATCAACCCAAATGCTCAGAATGGAAACTCAAGAAGTTAGGTCTGAAAAGTCAAAAAGATATTTCAACTTTTTGTACTGAGATGATCTCGTCCACAGTGCAATATATTATTAACGATATTAACTCTAAGTTAACGAAACTAGAAATTTAACAAAGTACCACACTCGGACAAATTACTTGCTTTTCTCTTAATCTACCGGCCGGATTTAAGTCGTTAGCTGCCGTAGCTAAATCGTAGCTACGCTCGACGGTTAATATCTTATTCTAGGTTTTTTGAGGCTGTTTTTGGTACTGGCGGCCATTGCAACGCATTGATTTAATTGGTTGCTAATAAAGCATATAACATTCGTAATCAGCCAGTCGCGGGGCCGATTCCCATCGCCTAGCTCCGTATAAATAAAGGCTTGTAGCATTTTAGTTACAGGCTTTTTTTTGTTAAAAATAAATGTAGACGCCATGTAGACATGAAAAGGTAAGCTTATTATTTTGTACTCATTCCCAAGCTCCAGCTTGGGAATGCAGATTTGGAAGCTCCAGCTTCCAGTGTCGCGAAGCTGGAGCTTCGGCTTCTGGTTCCCAAGCGGGAGCTTGGGAACCAGAAGCCAAGTAGGTCAGGCACATGCTTTTCGTGCCCGACATTTTCCCGTTAAAACGCACGAATGGCATTGAAGAAATCTCTCGATATTCTGATTTTGACCGTTGAGTCAATTCAATGGCAGGTACGCGACTGACCTGTTCGGAAGCAAATTCATCAATACATTCATTCAAAAACTTCACCAAGCCCATCTTATACGTCGCAAAATGTTCTTGAATCCCCTCTCTCTTCGCTTCATCAACAGACCGGTTTTGCAGCAATAAAGCAAACTCGGCTTCCAATAGAATAGCTTGCCTATTAGTACGGCGCAGGTACGGGGGTATATATGACACCACTGTTGCCATAAGCTTGGGTATACCAAGAGGAACCGCATTGAAAATAAGTCACGCCTTTGACCACTGTTGTGTTGGGATTGCAGGGCAGCCCACCAGAACCCGAGGACGGAGGTGCACTGTAGACAACCGTTGTGGGTGGGGCCGATGACGTATTTTGTAATGATGATTGTCCTGCCGCATAACCTGCAACAGCCCCTACCGCAACCGCACCAACCGCCACGGCTGCGACTTCGCCATCGTCCCAGTTGTTATTGTCATTATTATTGTTATAGTACTCCGTCCGCGCCGCCGGCGGAGGGTAGTAGCCAGCAGGTGGATGGTAACCTGAGCCATTGTAAGCCGACTGATTGGACTGCACGGCTTGCTGTCGCTGCGTTTGGTTTTGGGAAGAGGCATTCTGACGTTGCGTTTGGTTCTGGGCAGAGGCATCTTGACGCTGGGCCTGATTCGCTGTTGAAGTCGACTGCGCAGTTGTGGCCCTATTTGTGGAGGCGGTCTGCGAGGTTTGAGGCCGGCCAGACGCCATGGAAGCAGTGGCCGCCGAACTTCCGCCACTCATCGAGCCGGATCGTCCAGCGCCTGACGAGAAACTGCCACTTGAAGCAGCGCCACTGCGGGAAAAACCACCAGCTCCGTCGCCACCGCCACCACCACGAGAAAAACCTCCGCCGCCACCACCTCCGCCACGAGAAAATCCGCCACCGCCGCCACCTCCACGGGCAACTGCCTCATCCCCGATGCCTGTCAGCAAAACAAATGTGGCCGAAATAGCCGTAACAATCATATAAGATTTGGTTTTCATTTCTGTCCTCCTGTTTGCTCCGGGTTTTCTGTCCCCGCTGCTGCAATAGTAGATAACTGGGCTTGGAAGGCTATCTTTCGAGCCCCTTCGGATGGCGTAAACGTGAATTGGGCATCTTGAACTTTAGGTGCCAGGTTCCAATCGGAAAACTGTGCCCTAAATTCCGGCTGCCCCTCGGCGTTCTTATAAGTCAACACTATGCGGAGTGGTAACGGTTGGGCACCTTCAGCAATCCACACCTGGTAATCCACCGTTTCGGTGCGCCCCGCCAAATGGTGGGTCGATATCCCGTCAATAACGGTCTTCTCCACATAATCAAGCGACTGGGTCCGGCTTTCGATTTCGGCCGGAAACCGGCTGAGCAAGAGTGCGGCGAGCGGTAATCGCATGCGCAGGTCTTTGAGGAAATACATGACCGCCTCGTCAATCCCGCCTGGTTTAGCTGTCTGCGCATAAACGTTTTGCGATGGATTAAACACCGTAATGTCCTTACCGTCATACAGAACGGTATGTTTCTCACCGCTGCTTTCTTCCAGATCGACGCGCAAGCCGTTAGGTCGGCTTATAGTGATCTTCCGGCTCTCACCGAATTCGATCTTCTGCCCTGATTTTTGGATCACGTCATAATTGTCAATCAGGTTGACGCTGAACTGCGGGGTCTTAGCAAGGAATTCGGCCATGCGCTTGAGAATATCTTTAGCATTCGCAGTCTCTGTCATTACTTGCGGAGCCGTTATCTGAACTGCTGGAGGCTCAGGTCGTGTGACTACCTTATTCTCCGAGCAGCCGAGAGTTGTTGCTGAGAGGACAGTCACACATAGCACTGTGCGCATCGCCCGCCACCATTGTTTTTTTTTCATAGGTCACCTCCTTGGATGACTGGATTATAACTACGTAACATTATAATAATAGAGGCCTTATCATCTCCGATATTTCATTTTTTTGATGGGACAAGAGCTACCGCATTGCCAGCTTGTCACCGTTAAGGTAGAGCGTGCATAAAAATCTGCCTGCTCTACCTTATTCAATTTAGAAAGGTCTTAGTGTAAACGCCGTGGGATCAGTGACTACTTCTCCCGGCTTCCGATTGGCAATTTGTACAAACTGCTTGGCCCACTGATCCATAATGCCCTTGGCTGGGCCGTACCAGGTCATGCGGGTCAAATCGATGGGGCCGATATCCGCCATATTGCGATCGGCGAAAGTTGCAACGATCTCGCCGGTTTGCAGATCGCGCAGACGGCCTTCGAACGCGGCTCTACGCTGGTTGACAGTGCCCGCCGCAGTACTTCCGCCTGGGACTGCCCAGCCAGCCGCATGCAATACGGGTGTCGATGGGTCTATTTCGACTAATGCGAGTTCCAGACGCAAAGCGGGTTGCTTATGTTGTGTGGGTGAATCAATGACTTGAAAGCGTTGATTGGGATCTGCCTTGAAATCCTTGACCACTTGGTCATAGAAGTACACTGCAAGCTCGTCAATATCCTTTTTGACATCGCCAAACCAACTGGCCGAACTCATGCCATGAAGCCAATCCATTTTTAGCATGTACTGGGTATTGACGGGGGCGACAACCAGTTCTTGGTAGCCGCTCTTTTCAAAGCCGGGTTTGATCCAGACTTTTTGAAACGGCAACTCCGCATTTTTAGTCTGCTGATCAGGCTGTTCAATAAATCCTGCGTTAGGCGCAGGCTCAATCGTCATCGCCTTTATGTCGTTACTCCCCTTCTGTACGGTAGAACACCCCGAAAGTAGGCCGATGCATAATGACAACACCAATACTACGGAATTATTTTTTATTGATGGACTCTCTATTTTCAATGGTTTTCTCCCGGTTTATAAAATCAATATTGTTTTCTGTTTTTGTTTTTCACTGCCACTCTAAGTAAATAGTGGAGTGCTGCGGCGATAGGCTCCTTCTAAAAACCCAATAACTGCCGCCAAGTAATCCAATAGGAGTAACGCACAAAACTGGCCGAAAGCTCAGCCAACAATAACTGAAACTGTAAATGCTGTTCCAGTTCGATAAGTGCGTGGGTAGTGTCTTGATTAGTCATGGAAATATTTCATCTATTAATTGCTAAACGCCATATTTCAAATCTTCATCAGACCTAAACAACACCATGGAACATGATAACCACTTCTTTAAACTCATTTATTCAACCTACATTTTCCAGTAATCGATTAACTACTTTCGCCGTTTCCGTCGCATCCAGAATATTCCTATGCGACTTCTAATAGGGGTCGTAATAAAATTTCTGACTAAAAATAGTTTAGTTTAAAAATCAGTCCACGTTCTCCTATAATTAAATGGTGAGGCGATAGGCCAAAATAAAATTCCAGTGCGACAAACGAAGCTTGTCGTTTCTTTCAGGGTGAAAGCTCCTGGCGAGAGAAGTCAAAGGATTGATTTCGTAAGGTCTAACCAAGCATCCGTATCGAGTGTTGCGTTGCTTGCAGTTTCGACTGCGGCAAATTTGAACAAAAGAGACGAAGCGTACACAAAAGCTTAACCATCAATACGGTTAACTTAATAATAAAACTCACGGTGAACCCAGAAAGAGTAACGATAGGTTGTAGGGGTAGAAAATTTTCTACCCTTACTGCACGTCGTAATTTGCAACGTTAGTCGCGGGTTAGCGACAGCGTAACCCGACAAATCGAAGTGTCTATAAATCAATCAATTGTATGCTTTGTAATTGCCATCCATGGCAACTGGATTCCGGCAATCCCTGCCGGAATGACGAATTTTTGGTACTTGGCGAATCATTCTGCCGCTCAGTGTCCCGCCTTAAAGTTGGTAGCCAAAAGTTTAATTACTCAGCGACTTGAACCGGTTCCCACTTCGAATCCGGGTTGTACTCCTTTATCTTCTCGACGATTTCAGCGGTTTTAGGGCCCAAGTCCTTCTGGAAAATTTTTCCCTGATGATTGACAACGAAGGTCATAATGCCGGAGGAGCCATATTGGGCGGGAAAGGCCACTAATGCGAAACCGGCAATCATGTTGCCGTTGATGATATAGTCATATTTGCCGCCGGGAACGTTGCCACCCTGCCGGGTGAGGATGCGGTAATAATAGCCGTGGTAGGGAGTGGGCTTTCCGGTTTCGCCTTTGAGCGTATAACCCTCCGCTCTTGCATCGGCAACCAGCGGCCCGAGAGGGCTTTGAGGCTGACCGTCTTCCGGCTCCCAAAACAGGCCGTCATACCTGCCGGGTGCGCTTTGTAATTTTTGCGCATACTCGTATACGCCATCACCATCCCTGTCCAAAATGGCATAATCGAGCTGGGCTTCCATGTAACCACGAATCACGTCAAGCGCACTGAGCTCATTACGGCCGATGCGCCGGTTAAGGATTTCCTTGCGCCCCAGTTCAGCATCGAACTGCCAGCTATCGCCTTTTTTCACCAAAGGGATGGGGAAAGGCCAGCCTGTGTTGCCGACATGTACGATGGCTCCATCCTCACCGGTTTTTTCCACCACCATTTTTTCCTGCGCCAAGGTGACGAATTCCGAGCGGTTATTCTTGTCTTCGACTTCATCTCCGGACGATAGAAGCTCTGCATCGTGGCTGCCGAATACCGCGATAATCTGATTACGGCCTTCACTGCGTGCCGCTTCCAACAATGCCTTGGCCGCATCATCCGGGTTCGGGAAGCTTTGAGGTTCGGCGCTTTTGGCTTCGACAGCAGAAGTAGTCGGTACAGGACTTTGAGGTGCCGCGAGAGCGGATAAAGGGGCTGAAATCAGCACGGCCAGAAGTATTTTTTTAATTTCGCGGTACATGACGGGAACCTCAGTATTGACTGCTTGAGTGAAAGGGATGGAAGCCCGGCATCGCTCCTTGCAGAGGTGAGCCTGCAACTTTTCCAGGCTTGCGACATTGGGTCGGATATAGAACAGGATTGTTGAGTTTTTCAATCATCTGCGCCCGCCTCCGCCACCACCTCGCATGCCCCCACTACCTAAGCGACCACCTCCGCCGCCGAACTGCCCGCCACCTGAAGGCCTGCCTCCCCCGATAGCGGGTCGATTTCCGGCGTTGGCCATGTGTTGCTGGCTAATGGCACCTCGCTGGCTGGCCATTTGGGTAGCGCTGGTGTTGCGTGAGCCCTCAAAAGCATTGGGCCGAGCTGCTTCCGAGCGGCGTTGTGTCTCCCTCTGTTGCTGAGTTTGTTCGCGACCCGCAAAGACCTGACTGCGCTCTCCTTGTATAGGCATCTGTGCTTGCCGCTGCGAGATCTGTGGCTTCCTTTCCACAGCAGGCGGCCTGGGCTTTTCGGTCTGCTGGCGCTGGGCACGCTCTGCCCCCGCCGGTTGAGGGGTTTGACTATCACGAGTGGCAGGTTGAGCGTAGTTACGGCTATCCGAGCCCCGTTGACCTTGGAATCGCGTGGCCTGACCTGAGTCTTTGATTCCTTGCAGGGCATTGTCCCGGGAACCCTGCGCAAGCCGCTCTTGGACGTCACGGGTCGCCGGTTTAGGTTGTAGTTTGTTGGCGAACTTGTCCTGGGCTCCCGGCTTTTGCGCAAGTTGTTCGCGAATGTCGGCGCTGGATGGCCTGCGCTCGGCGGACAGAGTTCCGGCAGAAGGTTGTTGTCCGGCTTCGGCAAACCCCCTCGCTGAGGCCGGAAGCGTCTGGGCAGAGCCGGGACGTTGCCCGGCCAATCCCGGTTGCCGGGTTCGTCCGAGCCGTTGTTGCACACCTTCCGGATAGGCCTGCCCACGCCGGTGACTTTGATCGGGTTGCCAACTGGCAGGCCGTTGTGCGGGCTTCAGATTGTTCTGATTGAAAGTGCCGCCACGATCGATATTGATTTCATTCCCGGCGATATTGGTGTTTATGTTGCTTCCGCCACCATAATAACCGCCGCCTCCGCCGCCGTGCCAGCAGTTTCCGTTGTGGCATACGGTGTTGCCATAGTAATGACTGACGTGGTAATCATCATCATTGTGGTCGGCCCATGACATGATGCCCCAAGTCAAAAGCCCTCCAACCACTGCGCCGGCACCAAAAGTGAGCATCGGATCGGCCGTCGTCGTAGTCGCAGGATAATAGCCGACAGGCGCGGGTGCCGCTGGCTGATTGACGTTAACCACGGTCGTGGCGGGATAAGCATTGCTGGTGCCGGTAGCAGGCGGCGCCAACGAGGCTTGGTATACGGTCTCGGGATTGTACCGGGGTACATAGACCGTATCGGCTTTGGCTGGTTGGATGTAAATAACTTCCTTGTTCATGACCGCTGGAGTTGCCTTGATCGTGGCACCGCTGCTTTGCGCATTTGTATCATCGGTGACCCATGTGCCTTCAGCCGGCTGGTCTACTGATACTGTCTTCGCAGTCACTTTCTGTTCCGGTGTATCCTTCAGGAAGCCGGAGTCTGTCGCCCTTTTTCGCAGTTTCTGAATCGCATCCATAACCTCAACCGGTTTGGCTAAAAAAGCGTCGCCGAGTTGTGTAGTCCAATCCAAGTGATCATTCATCATCTTAATGACCTGAGGTACGCTGGCAAGCCGCATGACGCTGGCGTCCCAGTCCTTGCCGCTAAGAGTCTCCGGATCGGGCTTGGTTTCCAGCCATCGCGAAGCCTGCACGACTTCGAGGGGATAAGTGGAGGCCACCAGCAGTTCAGCGAGTAACGGATCAGGATACAGCGCAATAGGAGCAACCAGGGATTCCAGGTCTGTTAACGGCTTAGCCGCAGCCACGGGTGTCGGTTGAATCGGCGCAGATTCCGTTGGTGCAGACGTTGGCTGCATACTCTGCGCAGAGGACAGTTGTGCGGGTGGTGCCTTGTTTGTTTGCTGGTCGTCCTTATTGCATCCGACCGGCAATAGTGCCAGTGCTATCAACATCGCCTTTCGAATTACGCTGAAGTTGCGGCAATAGCGATCGCTGGGTGGTTTGGAATGAGTCATGGTTTTCTCTCAAAACAGGCGGATTTCCCGGGAACGATAACTGGGCGCTGGCCGCCATTCTCGATCCGGCGCACGGCTCCGAAACAATATAACTTTCAGATTTTGGTTAATTGTCTACTTTCATTAGCCAATTTACAAGAGCTACTACTAAGTAGTTAAAAATATAACTAAACACAGACAAATATATATAAAAAATCGCTAAAAATAGTGGTATAATGACCCGTGGAAAATGTTTTTCCACCGGGATAAAGGTTTTATCTCTTACGGTTAAGGTCGCTTTATTGCTGACAAGTTTGGTTAATACCGGCTTTACTGGTAACAGGCAGCAAGAATAGTAGGCCGTAGCCGGTGTGCAACCCCTTAGGGGGGATTGCACCTGTCGGTTGAAACTGCTCAACCAGGATTCCAGTTGCAGGTTGCAAAACCTATCAACGGAAAGCGAATTACTTAATGCGTACATTTGCGTA
>JBAXTQ010000153.1:0-9719 GCA_037130115.1 Methylococcaceae bacterium | reverse complement strand
GTTATAAGTCAGACAGACTCCTAGGCCTCAAAAATATTAATTATATCTGTTTGATTTTATTGGTATTGTCATAATGAGAATTGCTGACGAACTTAGGTGTGTCAGGATTTTTTACACTTTTTTAGTATGTTATCACCTAGGTTTTCGCATCTGTCTGTATTTGTTATTTTTTTATACTTGGCCTGGTTTGTGCTATGAATAAACATATATACATTTCGTATATTTTTTAAACTTAACACAGAGAATTATTATGAAAAACCTATTTTATCCGGCATTACTAGCAACAGGGTTACTTTTTGCTACATCTGCGAATTCCACCATTTTAGACGCTTGGCAATTAAATACTAATGGCGCAGGTTTAGCCAGTACAACTACCAATATTGGCCACTTAGGCCTTCAAAGTGGCAATGCTGACATTACTATAACTACCGCAACCGTGGGCGTGGTAGCGATCAATGATACATTTAGCGAACTAGGGGGGGTTTTTTCGATTAACTATACTAAAGAAAATTGTGTTGGCGCATGTGATTCTGGCCTGCCTATCGGTCTTAACAATAGCCTCGCATTGGAAGTTGTTTATTCAGGCTTAGGCGGTATCGTTACTAACGTATCAGGTTCGACTTATACTTTTAACTTCACACCTGGTGTTGGTGCCATAACATTAAAGGGATCTTTAGATAATTTCGCCACTTCCACTACTTTAGGAAACTTTAGTGTTGCCTTCCCATCTGGTGGTGATCAGGGCGCATTTCTTGGTGGGATCCTCACCAATGGAACTACCGATATATTGGGTTTGGTACTAAATAGTGGGTATGCACTTGGTCTATTCAGGGACTCAACAGGAACTGCACTACCCTTAGGCAACTTGTTTGTAGCTGTTCATACCCAGAATACTATCCCTCCAGGAGCATTTACTGTAAACGGCAACCAAATTAAAACGACTGTTAACATGGACGGAAGCGCGAATATTTTAACTCAAAATGTCCCAGAGCCTAATATAGTTGCTTTATTAGGAATAGGATTGTTAGCTTCTGGTTTTCGCAAAAAATTTAGCTAATAATAACGGAGTGTTATTTTTACTTTATAATCGGGATTATGAGTAGGCTAAGGCATTAATAGTTAATTCGATAGCCATTTTGACTGACGAAAATCCAAAGTCATTTTTTTGAGAAGCCGCTCCTATTAAATGTAGGAGCGGCTTCTTGGTTTTCGTCGTTTAATTTGCTTTACTCATTATGGTTCGTATTATTATCAATTAATTAATTAATTAATTAGTGTCTGAACGGAAAAGCCACAAGCCACGACACACAAGGGATTCAGCTATTTATTGAGCGCGAAGATTTTTTACCCTCCTTTGTCGTTTTACGAAAAAGTGATGTTTGGCGGCACGTTACAGGGTTAGCACTATCGAAACCTCATCATTTCTTCTAGTTTTTGTAAATCTTCGATTCATTATTTTGTCTGTAAGACCCTATTTGTATGGTCTACAGCATTTTCGTTCAGACACTAATTAAGGAACACAAGTATGCCTAGCTCTACTGTAATTAAAGTTTTTTTCCGAGAACTAGTTTCTAGGTTCGCCGCAGAGCGTGAAAATGAGCCTGATTTAGTCATGGATAATGCAGAAAAAGTCACCGCCTATACCCGCGCTGGACGTGAAGATGGGGTTATGCAGCCCGTCTATTTATTTCAATGCGCACAGATATGTGAGGTAATTAAACCCGGTGATACTGTTGTTGATTTGGGTTGTGGTCCTGCAACGCAACTGGCTATGGTGGCGAGATTGAATCCGAAGACGCATTTTATTGGGGTAGATTTGTCTAACGAAATGCTTGATAAGGCACGGGGTTATATTGAGCAGCAGAATATAACGAATGTTACCTTTAGGCAAGAGGATATTACCCATCTTTCTTCCTTTGCCTTTGCTAGTGTTGATGCGGTAATCAGCACGTTGACTCTCCATCACTTACCTGATCTTGATGCCTTGGGTCGATCATTTTCTGAAGTCAAGCGTATTTTAAAACCGAAAGGGGGTTTATATTTAGTCGATTTGGGTCATTTAAAGTCGGAGAAATCGATTCGCGATTTTGCTTATCAATACGCAGACCGCCAAGCAGAATTGTTTACCCTTGATTATCTCTATTCTTTGCGAGCGGCCTTTTATCCCAAAGATTTTTATACTCTTTATGAAAGTTATTTGGCAGCATTGGGTGGTTTTTATAAAACTTTCATGACACCTTACATGATGGCAGTTAAATCGCACAGAAGGCGAGAATTTGACAAAATTTTGTGCGAGCAGTTAAATCAAATCAAGCTAAATATGCCAAAAACTCACCAGACGGATTTAAAAGATTTGATAATCTTTTTTCGGCTTGGCGGCCTCAAATCGCTTTATTTGAGCTAACAATTTCACAATCTTTTCCATCTGTAATATTGGTAGAATATCCGGTCTCGATTCAGAATTTCGATAAAAAATTAACTTATTCCATACTTGCCCGGCGCCAGAATATTTTCGGGATCAAGAGCCTTTTTAATTTTTTCATTTAGCGAAGCATATTCCGGCGCATGATCAAATAAATGTTCCCACGACTGAACTCCAGCCCGGTATTGTTGGTAATTATTTTTGTACATCAGCTCCAAGAGTGCATCATATAATTCGCCCGCTTTTTCAAGCTCGGTTTCCCGATCAAAAATAATAGACATCAGCGGAACAACCGACCGAGGGTTTAACATCAGCATTGCGACATAAAAATCAAAGCCGTATTCCTGGTATTTGGTTTTGCACAAATCCAAAAAAGCGGTGACACGCTGACCGCTCATAGGCAGAATTGGCGCGAACCAGATCAACCCGCAGTTGTCGCGAGCTGGATGCACATCTCTGGTCGGCCTAGGCAATGGGTGTTTATAGTAGGCATGGTTTACGAAATATTCAGTAGGGATGCCTTGTAAAATGCCATGCACGTATGGAGCCGATTCCAACATGTCAATGGAGGTATTGCCAAACAGGCGAATCATTGTTTCTAAAAATCGGCATTTTTTTGATAACAACACAAGTTTGCTCAATCCCCATAGCATAGTGTCGTTAAGAAACATCAAGCGTCCATATTTCCCCAGTTCCTTATGCATTATCTTCCGTTGTACTCGAAGCTCATCTTTGGTGCCATAAAGGCCACCGCCTCCGCTCCAGGGGGCAACCTTGTATTTATTACGTAGACTTTTCAAATCATCGTCAGTCAGATAATCTTTTCCTTTAATAATTTCCTTGTTTTTTTGGGTAAGAACGGTGAGCGAGACAAAATCGTTAATCATATGGAGTTTTGTGTTCACAATGCCTTGTAATGCTAGTTTTCGGAACGCATCGATAACCTCAGCAAATTTGTCTTCTCTCCTTAATTCAAAAACATACGATTGAAAGGCTTGAGGTTTCGGCATTAGCCAAATCCCAGCTTTGGTGACAATGCCAAAATTAGATTGTGTAAATATCCCTTCTAAATAGGGGCCTATTCCCCATTTGTGAAGATGCCATGTTTTTAACGGATGATTCGGCGAACTTCCGCCAGTATGAATAATTGTGGAATCGGGAAGAATCACTTCCAGCCCGCAAAGACTGCCAAAATGATCTCCATAAGGCGTTTCGCCTATACCTCGCTCCATTGCATTACCAATAACACTGCCATTGGGCGTTCCATCGGTGCAGTCTATCCATAAATTAATGTTGTTTTCTTTTAAATATCGATTCAACTGTTCGTATGATACGCCCGCCTCAATCACCGCATAAGCCAGCTCTTCATTGACCTCAATAATTTTATTCATTCTTTCCAGTATTACAACCAAGCTATTTTCTTTGAAAGGCGTTGCAGCACCATAGCCCCAGTTATTTCCTCTACTGGCCACCCAAAGCGGAATTTTGTACTTCGTAGCCAGTAAGATAATCTGTTGAGCTTGAACGGTATTTTCAGGATAAGCAAACGCTATAGGTAACACCCTTTTATGAATGGTCACCCTCGCTAATTTCTCCACTTCGTCCTTATTCACTACAAGATAATCTTCTCCCAATAACAAACATAATTCAGAAAAAAAGCTGTCATGATCAATCATTGTTTTGCTCTCCTGCTTAATTAAACTACTAGAGGTTACCTAACGGATTTGAGTCATTAGATATCCATTAAAAAATATTATAAATACTTATTTACCGAAGTAAACTGCTGCACGTCCCAAGTGCTCATCAGGATATTACACTGTATGTTTATTATTAAATACTCACCGATCATCCAAGTAATTTACAAAAATTGCCATGCTTTCACAGGTCGCCTCATAGTTTCATCCACCAGAGCTGTCATTATTTTTAAGAATAAGTTTAAAAAAACGTGAAGATGCCGAAATGATTGCCGGTAACTTAATGGCGAAATTTTTCATCAGGGTTCTAACCACTTTTTAGAATTCTGATCAACGAATAGAAGAGTCGTAGCCTGAACACAAACTCAAGTTCTTGAAAAAAAACAGACACGTTTTTAGTTGCTGCTATTGATTACCCGCAACATCAAATATTTTAATAAAACATTATTTAAATACGCATTGTCTGCAACCAGCATCGGCCCACGCTGCTCCACGAGAAATTGCAAGGTTTTATTGTTACCAAAAAACTGACTATCCGCCAGGTAATCGATAAAAATGGGGCAAACCTTTAATGTCCGAAGCACAGCCCCCCTCGTTAAAGGCATAATTGCCTTTAAAAGCAATACAAAAAAGCCTGTCGGTACACTGATGACTATAGGTAGCTTAACACCCTGGTTTTTCATAGCGTCTCTGACCAGTCGCTGAAGTTTCGTCAAGGGGATTGCCCTGCCTGACCCCGAGCAAAGGTGAAAGATTTGACCCACACAATTTTTACCTTGATCAGCACTCCATTTGATGACCTGCGTAACATAGTCAACCGGAACTATATCAAGTGTCGAATCAGCTAAACGTGGCAAAATACCAAAAGTTTTGCGCCCTGATATAAGTTCGCACAGATAATAAAAAATCTGATGGTGAATGATTCTGCCTGTTTTTGAGTCACCCACCACCATGCTGGGTCGATGCACAGTCACTGGTAAATTGTGCTGCTCAATTTGAGTGCGTAAATAATCCTCGGCTTCTGCCTTGGATTGCTCATAAGTGTTATGAAATTCCCTAGGTTGGGTAATCCAAGTTTCCGGCACTATGCCTGACATCCTGCCAGCGACACCAACAGTGCTTACATAGTCAATTTTTTGCAATGAACCGGCTGTCTGGCAGGCTAACGCCAGCTCAACAATGCTTTGCGTCGAACCAAGCGCATGCTGGCGCGCCACTTCCAGCGGTAAATTCATTCTGACTACACCAGCACAATGAATAATATGTGTGCATTGGCTAGCAATTTCTGCGTAGGTCTCATCAGATAAAGCAAACTTACTCCGATCAGTATCACCCAGTAATGGGATGATTCGCTGCCGCGCGTCTTGCGCCTGATCGCGATCCATTTCCCAAAAAGTAATTAGCTCTTCCAATCGCTTTGTAAGATGATCGGCGGAATCCGCACGCAGGAGTGCCCAAACCTGACAATTGTAGTCTTCCAGCAGCAGGGGTATCAACGCACTCCCAATAGCACCGGTCGCACCGGTCACGAAATATTTTTTTATCATTAGAAGCACCCCAATTACAATGTATTTTTTAGATTGAAGCTACTAAAATTAAAGTTTAAACAACACAATTTTTGGATCAATCACTATAGGTTGGCGATGAATAACTGATTGCGGTTCGTTTAAGGCGTTATACAGCTCATCTAGCCATAACCCATAACGCTGCTGAATAGTTTTGCGTTGAATCTTTAAGTTACCCGTCAGCTCTTGCTGTTCAATTGAAAGGTTTTTAAAACATAAAACTACCCCCACGGGCCGCTTGTATTCTGGCAAATCTGATACGCATTGCGCCAAACCCGTCGCTAATTTTTGCGCATACACAATGATTGCAGCATCCTCTTTAAACAGTGCAGCACCAACAGTAATTAAGGCGACCAGAAACTTTCTGCTTTCACCAAAAACGACTGCGTGTTCAACCCTAACGTCATGATGAAGCAAAGCTTCAATTTCAACAGGCGCAATTTTTCGTCCTGTCGAGGTTTTAAACACGTCTGATTTACGGCCAATGAGATAGATGAACCCTTGTGAATCAATTTCCGCATAGTCACCGCTCGCTAAATAACCATCCTTATTTAGGCTGTGATCGTGCTGCTGATCTTTCAAATAGCCATTAAATACGCCTATGCCCTTTACCAGTAACCCACCATCTTCAGCCAGTTTTATGGTATTACCTTTCAGGGCTTTCCCAACTGAACCCATTCGGTAATCCGAAGGCCGGTTGGCAGCAATCGGCACTACGTTTTCGCTCAACCCATAAGCTTCGAGAATCAACAAACCCATTGCGTCAAACCGCTTTAACAACCACAACGGCATTGGAGCTGAACCACTAGCCAAATAGCGAATATTACTGCCAAATAGCATTGTGAACGACTTGAAAAGTCGATGATTAATTTTTCTGAATAGCTTTCCTGTCAGCGAATTACTTTCACCCACAGTCAAACAACAATGAAGAAACTGGACAACTATTTTTGGTTGTTGACCAAGCTTAACCTCGAAACCCTGGTAAAGTTTTTCATAAAAACGGGGGACTGCAATAAATATGTGAGGGTTAATTTGCGGAAGATAGTCGATAATTTTTTTCGGTTGCTCAACGAAGTAGACTTCGGCGCTACTGGCTATTGCACACAAATTAACTATTCGCTGAAACAGGTTAGAAAGCGGCAACCAACAAACCAAATGGCACGGTAATTGGGCAAGTTCCGGATAAGTTTGTAAAATTGCATCGACGGCTGCAATCATTTGATCATGCCGATAGGCAATGCCTTTGGGTGTGCCTGTTGTTCCAGAAGTAAATATAATGGTTGCAATATCTTCAGGATTTACTAGATCAGGTAGAGGAGTATTTTTCAGCTCTCCAGTCTGTCTTTTGGGAACATTAATAAATATCGCTTGTGTAATTTCACCCTTGTCAGCCCTCTCGTCAAAAGTAATAACTAAATCAAACCGTGTTCTTATATCTGCGTGAAATTTGTCGAGCCGCTCTAAACGATCAATTACTAAGGTTTGAACACCAGCAATTTTTACGATTCCTTCCAATTGACCGGGTGTTTCATTTGGATCAATTCCAACTACTATACCTCCCAGAGATAAAACGGCATGATGAATCAATTCCCATTCGCGCACTGTTGCTGCCATAATTGCAACGACATGGCCTTTATTAATTCCTCGATCTTTTAATTTCCAAGCTAAATCAACAATCTCCTGATAGAAACTTTGAAAACTTATCGGTAACCAACGATTTTCATTATCGAGAATCCAGTGCGCGACCCCTTGTGGACTTTCCTTTGCCCTAGTTTTTAACAGTTCAGGTAGTGAGTTTTGTTTATTCATACTCCCTTCTCTATATTGTTATAGGGTGGATCGTATGCGCCTTTGGGCTGATTAATAACCAGTTCATCTTCTGACATTTCAAGCCATTGAAGACTTGTTTTAACTTCTTTACCCAGTAACACTTTATTTCTTATCATAAAGTCAATAATGGGTAACAATAATTTCCACTGCTGAAGATTGGCTTTACCCTCACGGATCAAAGCTGCAAATTCTGGAAGATAAGGATTATAACCAAAATGTTTCAAATCGGAATACATCAACAACCAATTGATTGGATAATTACTAAAAATTGGGCTTGCATGTTTGCTTGACTTAACCAAACGCAGATCAACGACTTTGCGCATAATTTCTTCCTGGTTATATTGCCAGGCATGATAAGGGGCTAAATAGCGTGGGAATTGAGTCCCTTTAGGATAATTATTGTGATTAAAAAAACGCGATAGCTCTTGGTTGTCAAAATCGGCTGAGGCTTTTAATGCGGGTGGTGTCCAGTCTATTTCAGTAATAAGCTTTCTGGAAAACTCATAAAACATTCTCTCCGGTTCTGGCTGCCCAGGTGAATAACCGGCAAGCACCAAGGGAATATTTTTTTCGATTGCCAATTTAATGGCATTCCCCTCAAACAAAGGCGCATATACATAGGAAAGGGTATAAACTGCCCCTCTTGCTTCTTGATTTTTAAGCAAAAATCCAAAAATTTTTTGATAAAACTTTTTGGAAGGCCGATAAATCACGTGATCAATTTCTAACTTATCCAAAGTGCGAATAATGTTATCCCACGCAATAGGAGGAATATTGATGTCAGTTGTAAATGCCAATATTCTTAAGCCATATTCTACTTTTAACTTATATAAAAGATAAATACTGTCTTTTCCGCCACTTACAGGCACTAAGCAGTCGTACTCCCCTCTATTTCTGCAATCTTTAATGGCAGCATCAAGATCCGCTTCTCTTAACTTCCTATGCGCTTCTTCTTGGTCTTTATTGTAACTATAGTTTTGACATAAGTTGCAAACACCTTGAGAATTGAGCGAAATCTCTGCCACAGCTTCAGAAATCAGACATTTTTTACAGCTTTTCATATTCCTGCCATATTTATTGATGTTATTACCAAAGCCTCGACACCAAATTAAGTTTATATGCCTCAATATTAGCTGATTTTAGCTTTCCTGCTGCCTATAAATCACTCTCCATTTTTTGCAGCATCTAGTCTAGTACTCAGCCATTCTTATTTTGACGGGTGCGATGTGGACAATTGCTGGTTTGTAACGCTAATTTTACCCGTCATATCAAAAATGACTAAACACTCGTCACACCTCACCTTGAGGCTCCATTAAGTCTAAGGTAATATTTCTCTCTATGGCGACTGTTCGAAGTATATTTGTTTCTTGGAGCAGATACAGATAAATAATATTAGTTTTAATCCTGGGTAAGTGAGTGATCAACGCTTTGATAAAACTCTTTTAACTCGGGTTTTAGGGTATCTATAAAAGCACCTTCCGTGTAGAACAAAGCTCTTTTCCCATGATAATCTATTGTTTCACCCATTTGTATAAAGTTAATTCCTGACCGATTTAATAGCCTTGCTAATCCTGGCTCCATCATAACAACTGCGTATTTAAGGTTTTGATATATTGCGACAGAAGTAGCTGCAAAAAAAAGTGCAATGGCAATAAAAGGAAAATAACGCATCTCATCGCCTATTCGTTGTAACTGTTGCTCCTTAATACCTTCAGGACTCTTTGCATCGCTTTTTCTAATCCTAAACCTGGATGCCACCGCCAAGCGTGAAACCTCACCAACATTAACACCGTTTCCTTCCCGTAAAAATGCCACTTTTGGGGGGTCAAACGACTGTGAGCAGTTGACTTCGAATGGAAGCAAAGCTTTTGGATTGTGTAAAGGTGGCGTTACTAACCTAACACAGCCCGCATATATACCTGAGGCTTTATGTGTTATCAAAACATGTTTAGAATATTCATCAAAATCATCTGTTTCAAGGTCAATAGAGCAGTCTTTCTCATAGCCTAATTCTGTACAATACACATCATATCTAAGTTTAAAGGCTGCTTTTTTTAATTCTGCTGTGCCTGCAATGCCTATCGTAAAATAGTCATGAAAATGCTGCGCCAAGGTTTTGTCAGTCATTTATCAATCTTCCTTGCTGGTTTAATACCTCGGCCTTTAGGCCGAAAGGAGCGCCCCGCAACAAGCGAAGCGACGTTGCTT
>JBAXTQ010000152.1:0-9723 GCA_037130115.1 Methylococcaceae bacterium | reverse complement strand
TCAACAGTCCGTGTTAACTTTTTTCTAAACTTGCCAACCCTTCCAAAGCGTCTGCCTTGGAAGAACTGCGTATTATACAGGCGTTAGCGATTTCGTCAAGCGCTTATTTTTACTCGTGCAAATTTTCTCTTCCCTACTTGATAAACGTTTTCGGCATTTACCGCTATTTCCAGCTTTGGATCGGAAACCTTTTCACCATCAATCTTGACTGCGCCTTGATTTATCAAGCGGATAGCCTCAGATGTACTGCTTGTTAACCCGGCATCTTTTAGCAAGTTAGCAATACAATAGCCAACTCCTTCAACTTTTAATTCCAACTCATCCATTTCCTCCGGCATTGCGCCACGCTGAAATCTGGCTTCAAAATTTTCCAACGCTTTACTTGCCGCAGCCGCATTATGAAAACGTTCGATAATTTCCTGCGCCAACTTTACCTTATAGTTACGGGGATTTGCACCTTGCTCGCATTCCTGACGCCATAACTTGATTTCCGTCATCGGACGAAAACTTAACAATTCAAAATACCGCCACATTAACTCATCAGATATGGACATTAATTTGCCAAACATATCATCGGCAGCATCGGCTATCCCTATATAGTTGTTTAATGACTTGGACATTTTCTGCACACCATCCAAACCTTCAAGAATTGGCATGGTTATAACCACTTGTGGTTTCTGCCCAAAAACCTCTTGCAGTTGACGCCCCACCAATAAATTAAACTTTTGATCCGTACCGCCCAATTCTACATCCGCTTTCATGGCGACTGAATCATAGCCTTGTATCAAGGGATATAGAAACTCATGAATGGCAATGGGCTGACCGCTTTTAAAGCGCTTGCTAAAATCATCACGCTCCAGCATTCTGGCAACGGTATGCTTTGCCGCCAATTGAATCAAATCCGCTGGCGACATGGCATTCATCCAACTGGAGTTAAACATAACCAAGGTTTTGGTCGGATCCAGAATTTTGAAAATCTGCTCTTCATAAGTCTTGGCATTATCAATAACTTCATCCCGGGTTAACGGCTTGCGCGTGACATTTTTTCCGGTTGGATCACCTATCATCCCTGTAAAATCACCAATAAGAAATAGAACCTCATGCCCTAAATCCTGGAATTGCTTTAATTTGTTGATGAGTACCGTATGCCCCAAATGCAAATCGGGAGCCGTCGGATCAAAGCCTGCCTTAATCCGCAAAGGCCGACCCTCTTCCAGCTTTTTAATTAACTCTTGCTTAACTAAAACTTCATCAGTCCCTCTTAGAAGGCTTGCCAATACGTCTTCTTGCAATTTCTTTCTCCAAATTTAATCTTTCAAATGCCGTCATTATAGGATTAATGATCAGTTTGACTGAATAAATATTTTTAAAGTGCCTTTAAATTGGTAAATCCTTCAAAAAACCCTTAAAATGATTTTTAGTAAACTTTAGAGTTCTTGTTTTGAATAAATCCCAACCACTTAGTTTGCCTATTGTGAAAAATAAATTTTATACCTCTGTTTTATTATGGATAACTTTAGCTTTTACAGCCACGACTAGCCACGCTAAACCTGCCCATCCTAAACACACCTATGTTTCTGCCAAGGCAGTCAAAACGGCCTCACGACATACCGACCGTAAAAAACACGCCATCGACAAGCATTTATCAAATGCTCCCCATAAAAGGTTACGTCCTGTTTATAGCGCCCGAAAGGTAGAACGCAGACCACTATCGCTATCAGTTTCAAACCGGGATACTTACCTGGCTCAAAATGACCAAGGTGACTTATTTTTGGAACCTACTGAAAACAAAGAGCGTGTTCACTCTTTGTTTGCACCCCAGAATAAAGGCAATCGCATTGAACGTTCAACGATCACTAACGATGAAACGCCTCATCACACCACCAGCGTTCACGGCACTATTAACGCCTCGTTATCGATAGCCGGCCAGAAAGCCGGATTGTCAAATGACTTGATTTTGCAGCTAACCAATATTTTTGCCTGGGACATCGACTTTGCCACCAACTTACATCAGGGTGACCAATTTACGGTAGTTTATGAGCAAACAAGAACCGGCAACAATTCATCCGCTGACCAAATTATTGCGGCTGAATTTGTGAATCAAGGCAGGATCTTAACGGCTATCCGCTATCAAGACCAAGAAGGTCACGTTAATTATTACAGCCCTGAAGGCCGACCCATGCGCAAAGCTTTTTTAAGCACACCGGTAGACTTTGTACGCATTAGTTCCGGCTTTGACATGCACCGTAACCACCCTATTCTCAACAGAATTCGTGCACATAAAGGCATTGATTACGCAGCAAGAACGGGCACACCGGTCAAATCAGCAGGGGATGGGGAAGTTATTTTCTGTGGCAGCAAAGGCGGCTATGGGCAAGTCATGATTGTCAAACATGGCGAGCACTATGAAACCGTTTACGCACATCTTTCTGATTTCAAACGAGGTCTTGTTAGTGGCGATCTGGTAAAACAAGGTGAGGTTATTGGTTATGTTGGTCAAACCGGCTTGGCAACCGGCCCGCATTTACATTATGAATTTCGTGTTGACGGTGTTCACCGCAATCCGGAAACACTTAATTTGGCGCAGTCATTACCGCTACACGCCGAAGTACTGGCTGACTTTAAAGCGCAAACCCGACCTTCTTTAGCCCAGCTCAACAAGACCAAAGCGCAATCATTATTTGCCAAAAACCAGTACGGTTATAATTGATTGTTAGGCAGCACGCACAAAGCCCCCAAGATACGCCTGGTTCCCATGCCGGAGCATCACTGCCATTAAGTTAGTTGAATGCAATGGGAGTGGCTTTAGCCACGATAATCGTGGCTAAAGCCACTCCCAAAATTCTACAAAAAACCTTAACTTAACGGCAGTGACGCCGGAGCGCGGGAACGATAGGGTGGGGGTTATTTATTGCGAGTTACCTTAACTTGAAAAAAGGGCAACTACGCGTCGCCCCAACATTATCAAGCTGAAAAAGAAGAACCACAACCACAAGTAGTCGTTGCATTCGGGTTACGAATAACAAACTGCGCACCTGATATATCTTCTTTATAATCAACTTCAGCACCCGCCAAATACTGAATGCTCATTGAGTCAATCAGCACAGTAACGCCGCCGTTCTCAACACGGGTATCATCCTCATTGACTTCTTCATCAAAAGTAAAACCATATTGAAAACCTGAGCAACCGCCGCCTGAAACATACACGCGTAATTTCAGATTATCATTACCTTCTTCGGCAATTAATTCGCTTACTTTAGAAGCAGCACTGTCAGTAAAAATAATTGGATTAGCCATAAAAATAAAAACACGCTATAAATTAAAGTTGGTTAAATTATGACTATACCCACCGTTATAGTCAAGAATTATGGATATAGGGCAATTATCTTTAAACCGGAATCTTCATTTAACCCAAACATCAGATTCATATTTTGAACGGCTTGTCCCGCAGCGCCCTTAACCAGATTATCAATAACGGATAAAATCACAATCACTTGCCGACCTTGCGGCTGATGAATTGAAATCTGGCAGTTATTGCTGCCCCGAACATTACGCGTATCCGGGTGCGATCCTTGCGGCAACACATCAACAAACCCTTCATGACGATAACGCTGCTCATACAAGGCTTGAATATCGTTCAATTTAACCGCTTCGCCTGCTATCGGGGCAATCAATTGTCCGTACAAAGTCGCATGAATGCCGCGTATCATCGGCACCAAATGAGGTACAAACGTTAAACCTACCGACTCGCCAGCCGCTTCCCTTAAACCTTGGGTAATTTCCGGCAGATGCCTGTGCCCGTTAACCGCGTAGGCTTTAAAACTTTCACCCGTTTCACTCATTAAGGTAGCCAGTTCAGCTTTACGCCCTGCCCCACTCACACCAGACTTAACATCCGCAATTAAATGCTTGATGTCTATCAAGCCATTTTCAATTAATGGTAAAAAACCGAGCTGCACTGCGGTAGGATAACAACCCGGACAAGCAATTAATTGAGCCTGCTTAATCGCCTCCCGATTCACTTCCGGCAAACCATAAACAGCCTCGGCAATTAAATTAGGACACGCGTGCTCCATGCCATACCAATCACTCCACTCTTGCGCATCTTTTAGCCTAAAGTCCGCTGATAAATCAATAACCTTAACGCCTCGCGCCAACAACTGCTCAGCCATCAGCATCGCAGTGCCATTAGGTGTCGCAAAAAACACCACATCACATTGGCTTAAAGTTTCACTATCCGGCAAACTAAAAGCCACGTCAAGGTAACCCCGCAAACTCGGATATAAAGCATCCACTCTTAAACCTGCATCGGCGCGTGAGGTTACCACCGTCACTTCAACCTCTGGATGCAAGGCTAAAATACGCAATAATTCAACCCCCGTATAACCCGTTCCCCCTACAATACCTGCACGAATCATTTGTTTTATCCTACACACTTTGGTTATGAAAATAGCCGTCTAAATGAATAGACGTTTTGTTTTTAAGGTCTTACGCTGGATTGTATTTTATATCATAATATTATTTTCGAGCGTTTTACACGGTGTCAATCAGCATTTTACGCCAACACTTTTCTAAACAAAGCGGTTTTCAAATAATCATCTGTCAACTCAAATACCGGCTCACTGTGATTAAACTTTTTCATTAAGGGAATTATTTTAGTTCTTACCCCCATCCCTCTTGAATCCACATAGCCATAATCTCGTAGCACTTCCATAATAATTGGATTTCTTGGGGATCGCTGCCCCAATACCATCTTTTCAATCGTCATCGAATTTTGTAGCGCACCCGGACTAATAACTTCCATTCGATCAGAATAAATACCCACTTCAATATCCACAAATCGCGTCCAATCTCTATGCGCAAGCGCATTAACAAGAACCTCTCTAACGGCATCAAGTGGATATAGCCACTCTAACTCCCTTCTAAAATTTTCATCAATTTCACTGGGCTCCCTTGTAATAAATGGTTTAATTTGCTCAACAAATTTCTCAATAAGTCCACTATCAACTAATTGCTTGCCCGATACAGTTGAATCCCACCGCCCTACCAAAGGTGCGTCGATAATCTCGTCTATATTAGCTTTGTATTCCTTATCTTCGCTATCAAAAGCAAAGACTCGCAGGCCAGCTTGCTTAAGATATTGTCGTGGGTTTTTTCCAAAAAGAAGTAATCCAGCAACCGTGCAAAATCCATTGACCTTAGTCAAGAAACCTAAACCAGCCAATCGTATTTCCCAATCTTCATCCGTTTTAGGAATATCGGGATCCTGCATAATATCGCTCAGGTAATTTTCTAATCTTACTTTATCAAGGCAACTAGAATCAGTCCTTCCTACGGGTAATACTTCTGTATGTAACATCCCACCCAGTTCAAACAAGCGCATTTGTTGTTCACGTGTTGCTAATTGAGATGTAGAGCCAACCCGAATAAATATTTTTTCTTCTCCTTTATCTCTTAAAACATAAGGCTTGGAAATGCCTTGAGGAAAAGTAATAATCGCCACAAAAGCATCTTCATCTATTTTGATTTCTTGATAAAAAGGAAGTATTAATGGATGAATTTTGTCACGGATAACATTCATTACCCATTCTTCTGTATTGGGCCTAGTAAGACCAGAGATTGTGCCATCATCTTCTACACCAAGAAGCACACTCCCACCCTGAAAATTAGCCATAGCAACAATTTCTTTTGCTAATTGTTCCGGTCGAATATCATCTCGTTTAAACTCAATACCCGAGCTTTCTCCATTAGCAATAATTTCTAATAACTCAGTCTTTATCATGCCTGAGACCTATTGGAATCCATATTTTTCTCTGCGTTGATTAAAAGCACTTTTTCCACCTTCTAATATGTCTGCCGCTAAAACCTGTATAGCGGGTAAATCGATAGCTCCTTGTTGTTCAACTGGAATATAGGCTTTACCATCTTCAACATTTAAAACGCCTATCCACTCAGCATCACCAAAAACCGGGATGTTTGCATTGTGCGTTGCAAACAAAAACTGTCGCGCAATTTTTGCAGAACGCAATTCACTAACAATACGTTCAGCAATAAATGCATTATCTAAATTGTCTTCAGGCTGATCTAAAATCAATGGATCTCTATTTTCCAATAAAAGCAAATGTAAAATCGCAGTACATTGTTGGCCTGTTGATAAGCGTTTTATACTCCGATAATTTTCAGGTGAGCAGTTATGTGCGACATTTAAATTAACCTCTAAACTATCAAACAATTCCAACTCCTCCATTTCTAATAATCTACTTTCTGGTAATTTAACCAGAGCGTCTGCAATAACAGGTGTAACACCCCAGTCATTTTCTTTAAGTGCTTGAGCACCTTGCCTAATAGTTATCGCCAAGTTTTCTGGAGAAAAGTCAGCGTCACTTTTAACCCAGGCTAATCGTGCCGATCCAATCCCTTCAAGATTGGATTCACACAGGAATTTATAAAGTGGCTCCCGATTAGCCTCTGCCTCCAAAGATAGCTTAAGTTTTCCTTGCAATTTGTTGTTCAAATTCTTTAACGTTTTATTTAACCTTGCCGAACGTTCAGCTTTTACTTCGGCTAATTCGGTTAATTGAGCTTTGCGTTTTTTAAATAATTCATCAATCAAAGATTTTCGTTGTTCTAATGTTATTTGTTTTGGTTTTATTTTCTCTATTTTTTTTACAATATCTTGATAGTGCGCCCCAATTTCTTTTCCTGATTTACCTTGGCTGGCAGGAATATTTTTAAATGCAGTTTCTAACTCAACTTCATTCTGTGTTATTACTTGTTTCAGTGAATTCTGGTGCAACACTAATTGAGTTTCTGCCAAACGGACATTCTCATTAATGATCAGCATATTTTCTTTAACTGATTCTGTTAGTTGATCAATAACTAACTTAATATCAATTAAATGTTGCTGATGCGGCAGACCTTTTAAAGCCTGATCACTTAAAAAAACCGTATCAGGCAATACATCCTGTACTGCAAGTAAAGTCTCCTTCAAACTTTCCATTTCACTATTAACACGGCCTAATAATCTTTTTTCCGTTTCAAGTTTTGGAACTATTTCAAGCTTCTTTGCCAGTCCTAGAGCCTGATATTGCGAAGCTTGTTCTAAAAGCTTGGGTAATTGATGAACATCCTGCTCAACTTCAGCTAACTGTTCTTTAGCGGCAATAATAGAGCGTCTATTAGCAGCTAATGATTTTAGAATCTCTTGAATATGACTATCGAAGTTACTTTGATCAGCGCTTATAAAGCGATCAATTAATTGTCGTTGGCCAATTTCATCTTGAGCAATTTCATAGATTTCATTTTGCCCAAATATCTCAATACGTGGCATTAACTCATGAGGTGAAAATGATGAAATATTCCCAAACTCATCTTTAACAACAGGTTGGTCACCATATTTCCTGCTGACTACAAAAAATTTACCGTACATCGCTGCAGAACGAATTTTTAATTCCACAAACGCTTTTTCTTTGCCCAAATTTTCTTTAATAATAATGTCATGCTGCTTTTGAGCAAGTTTTCCGATTGGCTTAATATTTAATGCAAAGCGAATACATTCCAATAAAGTTGATTTCCCCGTTCCCCTGCCGCCAATGACTGAATTAAGATGTGGTGAAAAAACAATATTTAAGCCATCTAAATAGCCATTAATAATTCGAATTGACCCTATATAAGAAAAAAAATTCTCAGGTATATCTGAATTCAATCGTACCCGTGACTCAGGATCAAGGAAGGCCTGTTTAAATGAAGTAAAACTGGGTAGCGTCATTTTAATCAAGCAAGAAGCGCTAGGGTTTAATAATGTCTCTGGTGATTCAACATCTTTTGCATTAATGACCGCTATTTTATTTTCCCGTCGATAGTCTGTATTTTTATTCAGGATAACTTTACGATAAAAATCATCATCTATACCTTCAAGAGAAGAAATTGTATCGGGTATCTGAGCAGCCTTTAAACTGGAAAGCTGCCAAATATGATTAAATCTATTTTTTAACAACCCATTGTTAGAAGTACAGTGTGCAGCATAAATAAAGCCTCCCATATTTATAACTTCTGTAATCAACTGTTCTGCACTCAACTTGGAAGGCCGGACACCATCATCAGTATCTAATAATTTAAGATTCCCAAGGTATCGTTCTAATTGTTGAGAGGTTGTTGCTTCGGAAAACAAACAAACAAAATGCACTTTTTCACTAGAAGCTATTTCAAATCCAGGGAACACTACAATATCATGCTCCTTCATCAAATCACGGATGGCATCAACGCCATCAACATTGCCGTGATCTGCAATGCCCAGCACCTTGATGTTCTCCTGCAAACAAACTTCAAGCAGCTTCTGATTATATTCTGATTCTAATAAAGTTTGTTCTTGCCCTCGGTATTTGATGTATTCAGCAGGATTAACTTGTAAAGCACATTTCCAAAATTTAGCTTGTGTATATTCCATCGTTGCAACTCTCTAAATCTAGCACAAAAGATTGAACCACTAATAAACACCAATGAACTCGAATAAAATCTTTTAAATTCGTGATTATTCGTGTTCATTCGTGGGTCCGGTTTTATTAGTAATGCCAAGTACATTCCTGATATCGGCAAAAGCCTTTTTAACAGATTTACTTTTCCCTTGTTGTTTAGATTTTGAACTCATGGCTAAGCTCTGTAATAAAATAATTCCTTGCTGAGCCAAATCATTCTTAGTTTGTTTCATTGCTCTCTCACCTCTACTTCAATCAAGTAGATTCCATACGGTTGAATAAACAGTTTTTAAATACATGTTCATTCGTTATCCCTGTGTAAGCTGTTGGCTATAGTGGCTATCGGCAAAAAAAGATTATCCAATTGTTCAGGTAATGAGATAAAGTCAAATTGATTGTAATAAGCTTTTGCTTGTTCATGCTTGGCATCAACAAAAAGTCCGGCAATGCCCATCTTATAAGAGACTGTTAAGGTTTTTTTCATGGCTTCAATCAGCAATATTTCTTCATAACCTTTTCTTTGTTGAATTACTGCAACAGCTAATTTTGCAAGCTTGGCAGCAGGAATTTGCTTAGGGTATTTATTTTTCCATTGATGTGGGATGTCTTCGGCCAAGACTTCACAAACCACAAGGCTCATGTAGGCAATAATATCGGTTGGGTGTTCTGTATCAATTAAGACAAAGGTTTTAGAGAGTCCTTTCTCGCTATGTTGACAGGCTATTTTTTGTAAAAAATAATTCAAGGCTTTATTACCGCAATCAAAGGCATTGCGGTTATGTGCTTCAGAGAGTGTCTCAATGCTTAAGGTTGAGATCACTTGATATAAGCTCTATAGTTTTTAACCGCGTTGATTAGCTTTGCGTTGGGTTCGGGTGGGTTTTCCAGCGCATCAAAAAAGACTTGTGCATCATTTTTGCTTAAGTGTATCAATTTGTCTTTTTCAATAATCTGCTCTGCCTTTTCAAGCGCCGCTTGTACCAAGAACTGATTCAGCGTCGCTCCTGTAAGGTCGGCAGCGGCTGTCAGGGTTTGTTTGATTTGTTCTGATACTCGGGCGGTAATACGTTCATTGCTTATAACAATCATGGCGACTCCTTGGTGGTGACATAATGACACCATAGGTCAAAGTACACCAACTTGTCAAATTTATGACATTATTGAGCCCTCTTTAACAAAGAGGGGTTAGGGGAGAGCAATAAGGAAACATCCCGTTGGGATGAAGCCAAAGATTGGGAAGGGGTCTGCA
>JBAXTQ010000151.1:0-9729 GCA_037130115.1 Methylococcaceae bacterium | reverse complement strand
TTTAGTGGCGGCTCTTGTTAACTTGCGTTATGACTGTATTTAGGAAAGATGTCTATTAAACAACAACAATGGTTCCAGACTTGTTAGTTGTACTTTAGCTGTTATGATAATAGTGAGCTGTATTGCTGGTTAAAAAATAACAGAGATCAATAGCGGGCACTTCTGATGTATTTTTTAAAATAAACTACAATTATCAAAATTACAACGTAAGAGAATCAGGTGATGAGCAAGCAAAAATTATCGTTGCAGGAGCAATTATTAAAATCCGGTTTGGTGAGTTCCGCACGCGCTAAAAGTGTTAAATCCGATAAGCTTAAACAAACTCAACAGTTACGCAAGAACAATGTAATCGTGGTTGATGAAGCTAAAGAACTGGCTAAAAAAGCACAAGCAGAAAAAGCTGACAGAGACCGTGAGCTCAATCAATTAAGAACGCAGCAAGAAGAGCAAAAACACCTAATCGCACAAGTTAAACAGATAATAGAACTCAACAAGCAACCTAAAGATGCGGACGGATTACCGTTCCATTTTAATGATCATAATAAAGTAAAGACACTGTATGTCTCTGAAAACATGCGTGATCAAATTATTCGCGGCAAGCTGGCTGTTGTAAAGCTGGGGGAAAGTTATGAAGTGGTTTCGTCTGACGTAGCCAACAAAATAAGCTTACGTGATGCCGGCAGTGTTATTGTCCATAATGAACAAGTTACCGATAGCGTTGATACTAAAGACGATCCTTATGCAGATTATCAAATCCCTGATGATTTGATGTGGTAAATCCATCTTGCAAATAAAAAGGGGAGCAAACCAGTATCATTAAGTTAAGCCAACGGTTTATCTTGCCAAGAGGCGCTTAACTTAACGACATTGGGGAGCAATCCACTGATTGCTCCCCGTACTATTATTTTTTACTACTTTCCTGCTTAATCAAAAGATTCATAACTTCAATCATTTTTTCATGAGATCCCGCCAAGGGACCATTCGTTTTGTATTTGCCGTTAATAATAACGGCAGGAACTCCGGTTATACCGTAACGAGTTGCCATTAACGGCGATTGGCGCATTTTAGCGTCGACAACAAACGAATTGTAGGCCTCATGGAACTGGGTTTCAGTAACGCCATGCGCTACAAAAAACTTGGCCAATGCTTCTTCAGTATCGAGACTTTCTTTTTTGTTTTGCACTGCATCAAATAAATCAGCATGAACTTTATCAACAACACCCAATGCTTCGGCCGTGTAATAAGCTTTGGCATGCTTGCTCCAAAGTTCATTGAATGCCGCTGGTTGGCGGATAAATTCAACATTTTTGGGCAGCTTTTTGACCCACTCTTCAAGTAAAGGCTCAAAACTGTAGCAATGTGGGCAGCCGTACCAAAAGAACTCAATAATTTCAATTTTATCCGGATCTTGTGTAGGTTGAGCAGGTGAAATGGTTTCATAGCCCACGGCTGCCGGTTCGGCCTTCAACAGAAAAGAACCGGAAAACAACAAGACCAACAGACCGGTTTGAGCAATTTTTTTAAGCATGGTTAAGTTCTCAATGAACGTGCAGTTTAGATAAAAACAATAACAAAAGTAACGATTCGATAAGCAATGTTTTAGCTTATTTCATCATCGATATACGATAAGAAACCGCTTTGATTTCTTCATCAGTCATTTTTTTGGCAATCATGTGCATCATGTTTTCAGGATTATTACTGCGTGCGTCGGTTTTAAAATCGGTGAGTGTCTTGATTAAATAATCAGCATGTTGTGATTTTAATGCCGGAAATGCTGCCGGTTTGTTGCCTTCGCCAAAGGGGCCATGACACGCGATACAAGCAGAAACTTCACGGGGCAAGTCGCCGTTGCGGTACAGGTCACTGCCTTGGGCAATAAGTGCTTGAAGAGGATCCTTGCCGTCAGCTTTTTTCTCGCCGTCTGTGCTTGCAGGTTTTTCATCCTCATCATCTAAAATCGGCAATTCGTTAGCTGAAACTTTTTGTGCAGCGTAGTAAGCGGCGATATCAACCATGTCAGCATCCGATAATCCCATTGCTATGGCAGACATCATGGGATTTTTACGTGCACCGGTTTTATAGGCCTGTAGCTGTTTTATCAGGTAGGAAGAATGTTGCTGGGCAAGCTTGGGGAATGATGAGACCAAGCTGTTGCCATTGTCGCCGTGACAACTGATACAAGCGGCTGATTTTTCTTTTCCTGCTCTAATAGTGCCCTCTGCATGTAAAATAGCTGAAGTACTGGTAAACGCCAGGGCTAGTGAAAGTGCCAGCAGTTTTTTTTTCATCGGTTTCCCCTTTGGAATAAAGTAGTCATTTTACGATAGCCTTTAATGTATGTATGCAGGCTGCAAGGTGTAGCCAGATTTTACCCTAATTAACAAGCTTAAGCGAGGCAACGATGAACCCAGTTTATCACCAAGCAAAATTTATTAACAGTTCACCGGATCTTAAAGATACACCTGAAGATCAGGGCAGGGAAGTGGCGTTCGCAGGACGCTCAAATGCAGGCAAGTCGAGTGCAATTAATACGTTAACCCGGCAGCACGGTTTAGCCAGAATTAGTAAAACGCCGGGTAGAACCCAGATGCTTAATTTTTTTGAAATTAACGCAACGGAACGCTTTGTCGATTTACCGGGTTACGGTTACGCCAAAGTCCCTGTAGCGGTCAAGAAAAAGTGGCATGAGCTAATGGAAAAATATTTAACCCAACGCAAGTCATTGTGTGGAATCATATTAGTGATGGATGTGCGTCATCCTTTAACCGAATTTGACTGGCAGATGATTGAATGGTGTCAGCACACCGGTTTGCCGTTACATATATTGTTAACCAAAGCCGATAAATTAAACTATGGCGCCGCAAAAAATACCTTGTTACAAGTTCAAAAAGAGCTAAGTGATATTAGCTTTCCATTAACGATACAGTTGTTTTCATCATTGAAAAAAACGGGTATTGATGAGGTGCATAAGGCACTTGATGTTTTGTTTAATCCGGTTGAGTACGCTGAACCTGAGTCAGAATAAGCGCTTAAACAAAAAAAACCCCAAGGTATTAAAAATACTTCGGGGTTTTAAGAGTAATCAGCCGATTAACTGAGGGAGGACGGCTGATTCAACACCCATAAGGCGTTGCAGTTTCTACGACTTCAGGATGAAAGAAAAGTTTCATCAACATTAAAATGATTAATGCGCTTCGTCCCAGTTATTGCCCACGCCTATATCAACAATCAGCGGTACATTCAAATCAGCGGCTGAACTCATGATGTTTCTAATAATAGCGCTATAGTGGTCGACCTGATCTTCTGCCGCTTCAAACACCAGTTCATCGTGAACTTGCATAATCATTTTTGCATCCGGTTTGTCTTCCAGTAACCACTGATCCGTCTTAATCATGGCGCGTTTAATAATGTCAGCCGCCGTGCCTTGCATGGGCGCATTAATGGCCGTGCGTTCGGCATATTGGCGACGAGCGGCATTGCGTGATTTTATTTCCGGTAAATACAATCGGCGACCGAATAAAGTTTCAACATAACCTTGTTCACGGGCCTGTTCTCTAATACTGTCCATATAATTTTTAACGCCCGGATAACGCGTAAAATATAAATCGATATACGATTGTGCCTGGCTACGTGACAAACCCAGTTGTTGGGCCAAGCCAAAAGAAGACATGCCGTAAATCAGTCCAAAGTTAATCGCTTTTGCCGAACGCCGCAAATCGGTGGTGACTTGATCCAAAGCAACGCCAAATACTTCGGCCGCTGTCGCTCGGTGAACGTCCTCTCCCGCGCTAAAGGCTTTTAGCAAGCCCGTATCAGCGGATAAATGCGCCATAATGCGCAATTCAATTTGCGAATAATCAGCTGCCACGATTTTATAACCTTGCGGGGCAATAAAGGCTTGTCTTATCTTGCGGCCTTCTTCACTGCGGATGGGGATATTTTGCAAGTTGGGATTGGAAGAAGACAACCTTCCCGTAGCCGCTACCGCCTGATGATACGAGGTGTGTATGCGCCCCGTTTTGTCATCAACCTGTTGCGGCAGTTTATCGGTATAAGTCGATTTTAGTTTGCTTAAACTGCGGTAATCCAAAATCAGCTTGGGCAACGGATATTCTAAAGCCAATTCTTGCAGCACTGACTCTTCGGTTGATGGCTGGCCTTTAGGCGTTTTCTTGATAACAGGAATTTTTTGTTCGTCGTAAAGAATGTTCTGGATTTGTTTGGGCGAACCTAAATTAAAAGTATGTCCGGCAAGATCGTGAGCCAGTTGTTCAAGAGCGACAATATGACTGGCCAGTTCCAAACTTTGCTGAGACAGCATGGCCGTATCAATCAGTACGCCGTTGCTTTCAATACGGGCAAGCACACTGATCAGCGGGATTTCCATTTCCGAATATAAGGCAAGCAGGGAAGGGTGCGGCTGCAGCTTGGTCATTAACACGTGATGCAGTTGCAAAGTAATGTCGGCATCTTCAGCGGCATAAGGCCCCGCTTGTTCGATGGCTACTTCTTGAAACGGGATTTGTTTGGCTCCCTTGCCGGCAACGTCTTCATAATGAATAGTCGTTACGCCCAAATATTCTTTGGCAAGGTCATCCATATTATGTTTGGTTGCCGTACTGTTTAGTACATAAGATTCCAGCATGGTGTCATGAGCGATACCCCGCAGTGTTATGCCGTGATTGGCCAACACATGCGTGTCATATTTGAGGTTTTGCCCCAGCTTGGCTTTATCCGGATTTTCAAGAAGCGGGCGGAGTTTTTCCAGAATTTCGGTGCGGTTTAGCTGATCAGGTGCGCCCGTATAATGATGCGCCAAGGGTATATAGGCCGCTTGGCCGGGTGTTACCGCAAAGGACACACCGACAATCTCTGCTTTGTTGTAGTCAAGACTGGTAGTTTCTGTGTCAAAAGCAAACAGCTCGGCCTTTTCGAGTCGCTCAAGCCATTGATTAAACTGTGGGTGGGTTAATATCGTTTCGTAAGCGGATTCAATAAGGGCAGGCTTTGCATCTTCTTCAACAACAACGATGGCGTCTGTCTGGTTATCCAGCATTTTAAACCACGATGAAAAGCCCAGCCCGGCTAACTGATTTTTTAGTTCGTCATTATTGACAGGTTGACGTTTTAAATCGTCCATACCGTAAGGTAAATCAAGATCACACTTGATCGTTGTCAGTTGTTTGGCTAGGGGCAGTTGATCCAGACTGGCACGAAGATTCTCGCCAATTTTACCGGTGATTTTGTCAGCATTAGCCACCAGATTTTCCAGGGTTTGATACTGCTCCAGCCATTTTGCGGCTGTTTTTGGACCCACTTTGGGCACGCCGGGAATGTTGTCGCTGGTATCTCCCATCAAGGCCAAATAATCAACAATTTGTTCCGGTTTAACGCCAAACTTGTCGATAACACCCTGAATATCCATGCGCGTGTTGGTCATGGTGTTTTCCAGAATAATATGCTCAGTGACCAGTTGCGCCATGTCTTTATCGCCGGTAGAAATAATGACCTTAAAACCTTGTTGCTCTGCGTGTTGCGCCAGCGCACCCAGCACATCATCCGCTTCTACGCCGGACTCCATAATTAACGGCAAACCCATGGCGCGAATCAGATTGTGCAATGGTTCTATTTGAACACGCAAATCGTCAGGCATCGGCGGCCGGTGCGCTTTATATTGATCATAAAGGTCATTACGAAAGGTTTTTCCGGGCGCGTCAAAAACCACCGTGATGTAGTCACTGTGATACTCGGCTATCAGTTTGCGCAGCATGTTGGATACGCCATAAACGGCATTGGTAGGCTCACCCAGAGCATTGGTTAAGGGTGGAATCGCGTGATAAGCGCGAAACAAAAAGGAAGAGCCGTCAACCAGAATCAGGCGTTTTTGTGTTTGTTGTGGCATAAGATTTAAGGGGAAAGGTACAAGGTTAAAGGTACAAGGCTAAAGGTGCAAGGCTAAAGGTGCAAGGTTAAAGGTACAAGGTTAAAGATGCAAGGTTAAAGGTACAAGGTTAAAGGTACAAGGCTAAAGGTACAAGGCTAAAGGTGCAAGGCTAAAGGTGCAAGGTTAAAGGTGCAAGGTTAAAGGTACAAGGTTAAAGATGCAAGGTTAAAGATGCAAGGCTAAAGACCTAACGGATGGGCTATTTTACGCCTCATAGACATCAAGTTTTACGCCTGACTTCCGTTATATTGGGCACACAATTTATTTTACTAAGCACCTGACTTAGTTGATCGGTATTTTCTATTTGAATGGTCAAATTTAACGTGGCAGAAAAATCCGGATGGGTATCCAGTGCCGCACTAAAAATATGAATCTTCGACTGCGCCAATAGTTGCGATACATTGTTGAGCAAATTCTGGGCATTAAAAGCATGAATTACAATAGGCACCGCATGGCTGGCCTTTTTCGCGCCCCATTCAACCGGAATCAGTTGCGCCTGTTTTTCAATACTCAGGTTCGTGACGTTTTTACAATGGACGTGGTGAACGGTAATGCCATGATGGTGGGAAATATAACCAATAATGTCATCACCCAATACCGGTGAACAACAGTGGGCAAACGAGGTTTGCACATTATCAATACCGGCAACCCAAACCACCGATTTTGTCGAAGGCTTTTTCGGCGGGACATTAATGGGCAAGTCTTCGAGTTCGGGTATTTTTAAATAACCGGCCAGCTGACGGCTGTTAATATCGCTGCGACCAATGGCCTCCAGCAACGTATCGGTATTGGGTTGCTTAAAATAGCTCAGCATGTCGACCATGTTCAGCGCCTTTAATCCCAAGTGCTTGCTTTCCCTGTCCAGAATGGCTTTACCCCGCGCTATATTTTCCGTTTGTTGCTGATTTCTAAACCAGCTTTTTACCCGGCTAATAGCCCGCGATGATTTTAAATAACCCAGATTTGGATCTATCCAATTATGATTGGGCGCACTCTCTTTGGCGGTTAAAATTTCTACTTGTTCGCCGGACTTTAGCGTGTAGGTCAGCGGCACAATACGGCCGTTTATTTTTGCGCCACGGCAACGGTGGCCTATTTCACTATGGACAGCATAAGCAAAATCCAGAGGTGTAGAACCTTTTACCAGATCAATCAATTGTCCGGCGGGCGTTAACACATAAACCCGGTCGTTAAATAACTCACTGCGAAAATCATCGCTCAAGGTCTCGTCGCCGTGCTTTTCTTCCAGCAACTTGCGTAAAGTGGCAACGCTTTTTTCCATCGCCGCCGTTTGTTTGCCGCCTTCTTTATAGGCCCAGTGCGCGGCAACGCCAAGCTCTGCATAATCATGCATCTCCTGAGTCCTGATTTGCACCTCAATACGATTGCCTTGCGGGTCTAAAATAACGGTATGCAGCGATTGATAGCCATTTTCTTTGGGGTTGGCAATATAATCATCAAACTCTTTGGGAATGTATTGCCATAAACTATGAACAATGCCCAGTACCGTGTAGCAATGGGTCACGTTATCGACAATCACGCGTACGGCCAACAGGTCATACAACTGGTCAATGCTCAGTTGTTTCTTCTGCATTTTTTTCCAAATGCTGTAAATATGCTTGGGGCGGCCATAACAGGTACTGGGAATATTTTCTTCGGCGAGGTGTTTTTGTAACAGTTCAGTAAAACCATTAATACAGTTTTCCCGTTGCACCCGATTATTGGCAAGGGACTTGGCAATCTGGCGATACGCTTGCGGCTCTAAATAGCGGAAAGCCAAATCCTCAAGCTCCCATTTAAACTGATGAATACCTAACCGGTTGGCAATGGGTGCATAGATATCCAGCGTTTCCCTGGAGATAAAAAGACGCATCTCATACGATTCTTTCGGTAAATTCCGTAACCGGTGAATCCGGTAAGCCAGCTTGATTAATACCGCCCGGACATCCTGCGTCATGGATAAAAGCATACGCCGTAACGTTTCCGCTTCATTGGGCTTTTTTGCCATTTCCAGTGAATAAACAGTCAATTTATTCAACCAGTTAACATCGTTTACCAATGCCGCAACCGTTTCGCCAAACTGTTTTTTAAGGTCAGGTAGCGGCTTTAACTGCGACAAACGGGAATCACTTAAAATTGCCGCCAGCAGGGTTTTAAAATCGACATTGTAATCCCTTAAAATGGTAGCCACCTCAACACCTGAGGGGCGATGATAATGGGGATCTTCAGGAATACGCGAGACAATCGCCAACGCACGATCTATTTGTTCGTTATCGGCAGCTGATAGGTTACTAAAAAGGTGTTTATGTGGATCAATGTTTTTTTGCATGAAAATATTGTAGCCGATTACAGAAACTTGGCAATCAAAAGCCGCTTGCTTGAAAAATTGACAGCTTATTAAATATTGCCTAATATGGACAATATGGATAACTTGGATAAGGTTAGTAATATATGAGAACATTTACTGCAACACAAGCAAAACAAAATTTTGGTGAACTTCTTGATACTATCAATTCTGATGATGTATCGATTACTAGAAATGGTAGAGAAGTTGCTGTAGTAACACGCTCAAAAAGAAATGAGCTTACTTCAGGTATCCCCGATATAATTGAAGCAAAAAGAAAAATAATTTTCAGCTATTTTAATGGAGAGCTGCCACGTTATAAGGCTATGCGGTTAGGTGGCTATCAGTGGTATGGTGAATTATTGAATGATGCGAAACGATTTAACATTTCAATGCCTGCTACAACTGAAGAACAAAATAAAATAATGATGGATAGCTTATTGAAAAAACTTAACGGAGAAAACCATGATTAATTTGGTTTTTGCTGACGCTGGCCCATTAATTTCTCTGGCTCAGGCTAATGCATTGGATCTTATTCTTAAGTTTGCGCCTGAAGTTGAGGTAATTATTACTGACTTGGTTTGTCATGAAGTAACCACCAATAAAGATGTATATATTGACGCTGCAAAGATTTCACAATTTTTAACAAAACATGCCGGACATGTGATGGTCGAAAATACGAGTTATGGACAGTACATTATTGCCGCATCCAAATCAGATCCGAATTTTAAGATGCCCGATGACGCAGGGGAGATATCAATTATCAGTATTGATCAGTTCAGAAAAGAGCCTAGCCTCATAATCTTTGAAGACAGGTGGTTTATCGATAGATTAGAAAGATTGCAAAAAAATACCAACCTTGTGTCTACCAGCGTATTTCTAAAGGTCGCTTTACAGAAAGAGATTATTTCAAAGCAAAGGTATGACGAGATAATTAACGCTATGATGTTTTCTGGAAGAAATCTTGAGGAAGTGGAAAACAATACGGAATGGGAAAGCTCATTCGGAATTAAATAAAAATATAATGTCGATTATTTTATACAGTCACGCTTTAAGTTTGTTGGCGTCGAATTGCATAGATTGCGCCCCACAACTGTATCATAGCGTTCAGTATTGACGGCATTCGCAATATCAATCATCTCAAAAAATTTTATCGATACACGTTTTTTCAGGTCTTGCATTAACATAAGAATATAATTTTGAAAGACTTGACCCCATTTTTTAAGATCCGTGTAGCTAGGTTCAATCAAAAAGTACCGATGCATCATTGCAAATTACCTCGTACAAAAAAATTGTCGTAACACTCCATTGAGGATATTTTCTGAGTTTGGGTGACGGTTGTTGGCGGAAATAGTAGCAACTGAAGGTGGCGCGGTCGCAATAAAATCGTAATTATTCAGTCCCCCTCTTTGAAAAAGAGGGGTTAGGGGAGATTTTATTA
>JBAXTQ010000150.1:0-9737 GCA_037130115.1 Methylococcaceae bacterium | reverse complement strand
TTTGTACGATTAACGTTTCCCTGAGCGGGTGATGACTGGTGATTAAATATTCATTACGATCATGCAGACGTTGCAGCAATGGCAACGCCGGCAAGTTGGCAAATTTTCCGTTCACGCCCCTATTGCAATCGGTACAGGCCAGCACCAGATTAGCCACACCGTTAATCGGTTTTTCGGCATCACATTTGCGTAAATCATGCGGAAAGAAATGATCCACATCGGCAAAATCAGGGTGATTATTATCAAGGGAAATATCCCTGAAACAATAAAAACACCGGCCTTTTTGATAACCGTTTAAAGACGGACTGGCGGCAGTGACAGCAACACGCCGCAATTTAATGATATTTCCCAAGCTCCAGTTTGGGAATTAAGCACTGGAAGCTCCAGCTTTCTGTATAGCGAAGCAAGTGCCTAAAAAACACCCTATCAACTAGGCACCTTCATTAACTCAAAGACATTAACTGCTGCACTATTCTTAATTGCAACTTCAAAAAGATCGATAAGCCTCGCTTTTTCAGCCTCTCTTCTATCTGATATGGGACACAATTGAATACGAAGATGAAATAAATACAAAAATGGGTTGGTAATGCCACCCCCCATTCTAATCTCATGATTATCGATCGGTGATTTAATATGTTGATGAGGCGTAGGATGTACCAGCAAAGTATCTACAATGCTTTCAAGATCTTCTCGCTCCATTTTTTGAATCGCCCAATTCAAATCATATTCTTTATGTGAACTTAAGAAAGACTGGTAAGGAAAACAAAAATACCCCCCATCCATATCATGTGTCCATATTAACCAATCATTCAGTAAATGCATAAAATTGACTGTAAATTTATCGACACGCTCTATAGCGTATTCATACGCAACCTGAACATGTTCAGAAGAATTAATAATTGCCGTCAGGCTCTTGCCCCGAAAACCAGGAGCAGGTGGATAGTCGTCGATCTCCCAAAAATCTTTCAGACTCCTACCATATTGCAATAACCAATTTTTTTGCTCTTTCGGATTAACCGGCAAAAAACCAAGCCTGATCACTTCTTGCATTAAATAAGCACGAACAATTTTATTCTCCATGTCGAGAGTCCTTAATATAAGTCAGGACTTGTTTTAAATTACTCACATAATTAAATGCCGCTGTACCTTCTGATTCAACGAGATCTTCCATAAAATTTAAATCGGCCTCAATATCCTCCGCCTTAAGGGTTTTAGAAAGATCATCTTCTAAAATAAACACCTTAAATAACTGTCTTAATTGCGTCCAATGAATTAAATAGCTAGCTAACTTAGGCTTTGGAATCCACCAAATCAGCTGTTTATCAATAAAAGAGTCCCTGCGGACATTAAGCTCAGCCAATTGCTCAACCGTAAAATCGCCAACTAATTCAACTGAATAAATATCTATCGATTGATCAGCAAGAAACGCCAGCATCTCTGTCAGAGGTGTACGATTAGCCCCGCCTTCAATACTGACATGTCGCCATACCTGATATTCATAGGTATTTGATTTTGCCTGTAAGTAAGCATAGACAGCATCAAAATTATCTTTATTTTCATACGCCACAATGATGCGGTCAGTTCTTTGCTTTGATAAAAGTGCATTAGATATTACATCAAGAATCTCCGTTATATTAAGGGCTACCGGTAATTCTACTGCACTCAATAACGATTGCTGCCATTCATTAATATCCGTATTTATATCCAACCCTGACACCCCCATTCCTTGCTGGGCAGCATAATTCTTAAGCAACTTCATCTCTGGCTCGTCAGACACAGAGCTTTTAAAAGAACACTTGATGATAGGATTAACAACCGTATGCCATTGACTCTCATGCTTTTGCTGTTGAAGAATGATCCAATTCTCAAATACTGCACATAACGCTGTTTCACTATCGCCGGGCAAAGCAACCCAGGATGTTTCAAATACCCGCTTTTTCAATATGATATTTAAAAGCTCATCCTTAGGTCTTTTACTATAAGCAAAAAAATCTCTGTTAACACTTTCAACTGCATATTTCAAAACTGCTTGCCGACTCATTTTAGTTTTTTGTTGGGAGATAAAATAATCCAACAATCGAATGGCTTGTCGTGGGATACCACCAGAAAAGGCGGCTAAAACAGGAATTTCATGACAATATGATTGCTGATAAACGCCTAAACGTTTACGAAGCATCTCTTCAATCCATGATTGATTTGAAGCGGTCAAAACAATCTTTTCCAGTTGTTTTGACCATCCATCATTGATGAATAGATGGACTGCATTCACTTCAAAGAGTGTTTTAAAACCAGCCAGCGCTGTAAGGGTATCCGATAAACCAACATAAGCGGGTGAACCCGGTTCAAACTTATCAACACCCGCTGCAAGCAACACAAGCGACCGGCCTAACTTATTTTCTATAGCCTCAACGACTGATTGGAATAAATGGGGCAAATGCTCTAGCAACGGTTCTAATAGTGCTTTTAATCTCCGATGCTTCTCTAATGCGACCAGCGAAAAAGTTTCTAATAAAACGTCGGCAACCATTTCCTTTAACTCATCTTGTCTTGTGCCAAAGACTTCAGCAAAGCCTGGAAAACCAGCCACCAAAATAGAGAAATACTCGCCTGAAGAAAACCGCGCTATCTCGGAAAAAACAATAATCCAAGCATCCAGCGGTGACAAATTTAAATCGTTACGATCAAAATGAAACTCAATGTCAGGTCTCGTTTCCGATAATCTAAAAGCTTGTTTAATTGCTGTCGTTTTACCACAACCAATCTGCCCACCGAAAAGTACCGCCCGCTTTCCCTCTCTTATCCAAGCTGATAAATCCCGTTCACAAGCACAAGCACTTTCTATATAAAGGAGCTTAAATTCTTCTTCATCTACCAGCGCTATCCCTTCATCCAAATTTATTCCGTGCTGATTACGCTTCATTTATTCCACGACCTTGTTTACGCATATTTTCTACTGCTCCCATAAAATCCGGGGTATCTGCTTCTTGTTGCCATTCAGTCCAAAAATCTATCGTTGCACTCAGTGGCTTTTCGCTTGGCTCATTAATCCTCACACGACTCGGCAAAAGCACGGCATCACCCACCACCAACGCCTCACCAATATCCATAATCGGCAAAACATCCAACAGACTTTCGAGACTTTCAGGCATCAGCTTTTTCACGGTTGCTTGGTCACTACCATTAGTCAGTCGTAAGGCTATCACATTATTACATTGACTAAGAACCGTCTCACTAACATCAGAAGGACGTTGACTGACAATAAATAAAGCAACACCATACTTTCTACCTTCTTTAGCAATTTTTTCAAATGCTTCAATGGCGCGTAGTTCAATCGGATTTTGCCCCTCTTTTTTAGGGAGATACAAATGAGCTTCATCACACACTAATACTAAAGGCCTGCGTTTCTCATGATCTGTCCAAAACTGCACCTGATAGATCACTCTGGCAACCAAACCCACAATAAGAGGTAAAATATCAGAGGGTACTTCGGAAAAATCAATGACTTTGATTTGGGCGTTATGGGTCTTGTAATCCATTAAATGCGTTACCATCCTAGCCATAGAATCATATTGATGCTCACTGTCCGGCGCTGCAAAAAGAAATCCATAACGCTTATCTGACAACTTACTTCTAATTCGTGTTAACAAACGACTAAATTGGCCATTAAACTTACCTTGTTTAAGCCCACGCGCCCCTTGCTCCATTTCATCATTAAGATCTGTTAAGGTATCCATGACTTTTTCAATTGAAAAAGGAATAGGACTATCAAGAGTAAAAGAAGCCAACACCTGTTCTTTGTACAATTGGGCAAGCATAGCTTTTTTCTGTTCAATCACGGCATCTTGAAAAGCCATTACTTGATTGTGGGCACTAAACTCTGAGCGATCAATAAACATCGCCTGCAATTCTTCTGAATTTAAAAGCCAATAAGGTAGATAAAGTAACTCATCAGAGCACTGACCCAACTCTTCCGATCCCGGTACTCTTAAATGTCGTGCGTAACTTAACTTGCGGTATTCACCATGCAAATCAAAAACGATAAGATTAGATGTTGGAAGTTTTGCGGCTTGCTCAAGTATTGCGGCTACTGTCCATGATTTGCCTGATCCGGTACTGCCTAGTAATGCAGCGTGACGTTGAAAAAACTTATTACCATCAAGATACGCAGTTGCGGAGTCATCTAGTGTATATTTTCCCAGCGCAAGTGAATGTGATTTATCACCAGATGCTACCAAAATATTCATGAAAAATTCTAGTTGCTGATCAACGAGCACATAGCATTTTGAATCTATATCAGGCACTTGTGCTAAAGATCTCGAAAACGTATATTGGCTCTTAACAACGTCCCATTTAGCAATTCCGACCAGGGTCAATTTAACATTATTAATGACGTCTTCCCTGCTTTCCGTTGCCACCTCTTTCCCAACATTTATACCGCCCACATTATTTTGATTATTGGGTATAGAGACGAATTTAACAACCTTATCTATAAATCCTATCAGCCAAGTCTCTACGGCAGAGGTTGCTCTTAAGGCCACCAATTGACCTACTTTAGCCTTACGCAGGTCTTCATCGGTTTTTACATAAATCGAAACCTGGCGGGTATCCATTTCTCTAACAGTACCCAGCAACAAAGAATCATCTTTGAATTCAAAAAGAGCCATATTAATTTCCCATAACGTCTGTTGCAACCCTATCAAAACACTGATCAACTTAACCCATTCTTTACTGTATTATACTGATTCTCAAGACATCAACACTTAATCCCTGCAAAACCCCATCATGGACAAACAAACCATCGAAACTTATGACCGTGAGGCCGAGCGCATTGCGCAATTACATTCCAGCCCTTGGCGTTGATGCCTCTGAAGGGATGTTAAAACAGCACAACGCCTTTATCCTCAAGTACACTTTATAAAAGATTCCCTACCCGAACTAACCCGCCTAAACGGACACACTTTTCATAACATACTCTGTTCAGCCGTCTTAATGCATCTAAACAAAGCCAATCTTGAACGAGCCTGCCAAAAGCTCTTATCCTTATTACAAGCCGATGGACACTTGATTATTTCAATACGGGAAACTAACGCCGTTGATCATAGAGAAAACGGCAAACTCTACGAACCTTTTGACGTCAACGTTTTTAAACAATTTTTTCTACAACACCCGTGCAAAATAGTGCTTGAGGAACAAGAATTAGAACCCGACCGTCAACTGACTTGGTATAATTTCCTCATTAAAAAATAGCTATCCCTTGTTGTGGTGGTTGCCATTTTTGATTGCCCCCTCTTTTTCAAAGAGGGGGACTGAATAATTACATTCATGTTAGTTATGGGCCGGAGCAAAAAGGGGAATATATTAATTTAGTGATGACGGTGAGTGGCAAGCAAGTGCCTAAGATTAGGAAATATAAATAATAATGTCGCTAGATTAAATTAACCTGATGTTAAATAGAAAACTGTTTTTGTATTAAAAATTCAAAAAAGCCATACTTTTTTAACATCTCTTTCCTATTTTCATCCTTCAAAATAAGAAAAATTGATTTTTTATTTTTATCCTTCATAGCTTGTGCTAATTCAATAAAAGTTTCGTAATGAAGTCTTAGAACATCTAACCTTAAGGCCTTGCTGTCTTCATCTGGATGAATATCTTTATGAACATAACCTAAACCAAAAAGTTTTATCATCTCCGCACTTCGTTGATAACTGTAAGAATTTTTAGGGATTTTTGGGTTTCTTTTAAGTTCTAAAATATTACCTGCTTCGGTTATTCTAAACACTAACTCAAAAAAGTCTAAAGGCTTTTCTTCCGCAGGATTAAATAGCAATGGTTGCTCACAGCGTGTATCTGTTATTGTTTTTGCTTTAGTCGCTCGTTTAGTCTCATCAAGCAGTGGAAACTTTGCGGCTTTATATCGGTTATTACAAAGACTGCACATCAAGATATAATTTTTTGGCTCACACTTTAAGCCTGGATACATATCATTGGCTTTGGGTCTAAAGTGGTCAATAGTAGCTGAATAAGGATGATTTGGAGATTCAACTAACTCCACTTCACAGATGGGGCATTTATTATTTGACACACTTTTATGTAAATCCTGGAATATGCTCCAGTCACAATCAGAACTGCAATTAGGTGTTTTAAATTCGTTAAATTTAACAACCGTATCATTATAATCGTTATGAGAAAATATTCCACTCATATCAATCATCAAATAACCCCTTAAACTCACCTAATAATTCATTCATTTCTTCTGTTGATATTTCAGTTAGCTTATCAAAATCAATTTGATGATTTTCTTTGATAAATCGTAAAAAACCTAAATAATGTCTATCGTAAATAAAATTAGTCGCTAAGGTATTCCCTAATTCCTTTTCCAAAGCGTCTAGTCTATCTTTATCTTGCCCAGAGAGTTCTTCTTGTGTTTTTAAGGTAAATAAGTCACGTAATTTTCCCTTCATTTCTGCACCTACTAAAGAACTTAAATGAAAGTAATTTAACAAGGTTGCCGAAACATCCAAGTATTTAGTTCCTCCAGAATCTATCTGAACAGCATCACTATCAACCTCTACACGCCCAATCTCATTAAATTTTCTATTCAGTGCTAACAAAGGGTTATGTGTTGCAATAATAATTTGAACATTGTCATTTAGTCCCTTCAAGCTATCTAGCAGCATTGCCTGCCATTCGACGTGTAAAGAAGATTCTGGCTCATCCATTAATAATATAAACGACTTATCTCCTTGTAATATGACTGTTAAAAATATGATTAAGAGCTGTTTTTCACCCGATGATAATTTAAAATTATCAATGATTGTGGTCGTTGTCTCATTAGCAATCATTTTAACTATTAAAGGTTTGTCTTTATCAGTCTCAATAAATTTATGAGTCTCTTTATAAAAACCATTGATAGCTTTTTCAAAATAATCTACTCGCTTAAATTTTTCTTTCTTAATTATGTCTATTTTTGTTTTTAAGTTTTTAAGCTGATTGAAATCTTCTTGCTCAGCATTAGCTATATTTTTAAGAATATCATCTATCGCTAAACTATCGACTCTCGTTTCATTATCGAAATGACTTTTTAAGACCCTTATGTATTCACCAAAATCGACTATTAATTTACTGAGTATAGTATCTAATTCCGTGCCTTCGATATTTTTTGAAACCGGCACATCAAATGTATTAATGAGTTGCACATCAACATTTGCAGCAGCACTGTTATTAGATATCGTAATCTCCTTTGTGTTATCGTTATCATAAATCTTTTCAAGCGTTAACGTCACATAAGGATTTTCAAAATAATTAAAAATCGCTTTATCATGTGTAATGCACGCATAAATAAGCTTTAAAATGGTCGACTTTCCACTACCATTTTTACCCAATAATACATTAATATCCTCAGCTAACTCCCATGAGAAACTCTTATGGCCATGGATACCTTTTATATCTACTTTTTTTATAACTATCTTTTTTGCAGAAGCTAAAATCTCCGCACCCGACTTTAACAGCAATGCTTTAATGTTATTTTTAAACTCATCAAATCGTTGCTCGCTTTCTTTTTCAGGCAAGCAATCTTTTAAAATATTTTCTATAATAAATAACGTTCTCTCCTTACTTGAACCTATTCCTTTTTTTTCAAAAGCCTGTTGCCATAAATAATTTTTCTTGTCCTGAAATTCATCTCTGATGTAGGCTAACAGTTCTTTTGAAAATCGCTGTTGTATAAGACTTTTTGCATTATAAATTTCAGCTTTTGTTTGATCGTCCCTTTTTAAAAAAACATCTATTTCATTCATAATGAACGTATGTATAAAAGCAATGGGCTTTAAATGCTTATATTCTTCTTTATGATCATACATTCTCTTCGAAAAGGCTTTTACAACCGCCCAATGCTCAATATCCAGCTTTTTTTGAAAATTTTTGATAAACAAAGTTGTATCAAGATTTAACAACAGCGTTGAAAAGTCATATTCTAAAGGCGTTGGTTCAGAATCCTCAGATTCCTTGATATCCTTCAATAATTTTTTGATTTGTTTTTGACTAGCGTCTGTAGTGCTGTTTAAATTTAAGCTTTCTAGTCTATAACAATCCTTGTTATCCAGTTCGAGTGTTATTTTCTTTTGCTTTAAGGCCGCTTTTAAGTTTTCCAACCTTTTTCTTAAAAAACTGTTTTTATCTGCCTGTTCAATTTTGTCTACTTTTGAAAATATTAATTTAAACTTGTTGTTATAGCCGTTTAATAAAATGGCTTCGATAGCGGCTTGCCCACCCGAAATAAAAGGGTCATCACCTTTTTCAACTAACAATATTTGATCGCAAAAATCAAAATAATCATAATGTCTTGTTGATAGCGTGTCTCTTTTTTCTTGGAGCGAATGCGCTATCCCTTCACCATCAATTAGCACTAATTCTAAGGAATTATCCAGCCAATCGGCTAATAAATTACCCTCTATCCTTATATAATCAACTAATAAAGAGATAGAACCATATTCATTTTTTAAAAGTTCTTTATTTTTTTGTATAAAAATACTTTTATCAATTATATTTTCGATACAATAAAGTTTATCGCTAAAAAGCGTGTACTGATCACCGCAAACCTCATTAAAAACATGTTCAATGTCTTTTAAAATACTCTCTCTTACAAAAGTTATTTCAGTTTCTACCGCACTATCAGAAAAAAAAGTTTCATCATCTAACCCTTTATTTGCTAATAAAGGAATAATATTTTCAACTATATAAACCGCATGATTTTTAAGTGCGTCATTCTGAACCATATATCGCAATCTGAACCGTTCATCTGATGACTCCTGTAACCTTTCGGTCATATAATCAATATCTGTTGGGCGATTATTTTCTATGGCTTTTTGTATAGCATCTTGTATTAACTCTTCAATAGACTCTAAAACATCATCTTTTTGCTTAATAATAAGAGTGGTCTTAAAAGGCAAATCACGTTTAATGACATATTCCGTTGTAGCGAGCGTTGTTCTTGTTTGAGTGGTAATCGGAAAACCAAGAGCAGATGTCCCCATAATATTTCTAACAATTGAAGTTTTACCCGCTCCAGTACTACCCAATAGATAAATTCTTTTAATGTTTGGGGGTAAAGAAGGAAGACATCCTTGAATTTCTTGAAATGATTTCACTTTATTGAATTTCCTAACTTAATGAATTTTATAGTAGTAAAGACTATTACTTTTTTGTTTTATGATAACACTAAACGCTGTAAACTTAATCCGTAAGAGACAACTCATATTTAAAATAATATTAGGCATTTTCAAAATCCTGCATAATATCTTCAGCAGGATAATTTAAAACGGATACTTGATAACGCCCCAACAGTTCCATAAAAGTTCTTTTAGAAAGACCAGTCATTTGCGCAGCTTGCCCCACCGATAACACGTCTTTTTCATAAAGCTTACTAGCAAGTAGTTGAGTACAATTTATCAACCTGCCAGCATTTTCCACTTAAAAAATAGCTATACCTTGTTGTGGTGGTTGCCATTTTTGATTGAAACCGTAATGAATGATTGAACAATTATAAGCATCCTGCAAAAACTGTTGGCGTTTCTCGGTAGAACACCCCGTTTGTACGATTAACGTTTCCCTGAGCGGGTGATGACTGGTGATTAAATATTCATTGCGATCATGCAGACGTTCCAGCAAAGACAACGCCGGCAGTTTTCTTCTGGTTCCCAAGCTCCAGCTTGGGAACCGCGAAGCCGAAGCTCCAGCTT
>JBAXTQ010000015.1:0-34763 GCA_037130115.1 Methylococcaceae bacterium | reverse complement strand
CTCCCGGAGGGAGAGGGAGCTTTATGTTGCTTTACTTCTAAGCCACTCTATAGCTATAACAAGCAATAAGGCAACTCGCAATAAATAAACCCCCAATTTGGAGTGCAAACCTAGGTTTGTACTCCGGCCTTTAGGTAGCCCGCAATAAATAATCTTCCACTTTATAGCTGAGTAGGGTGCGCATCGCGCACCACAACCATGCCAGAGAAAGAACCCTAATACGCTACAGGTAGAAAAAATAATAGATTGTGGTGCAAATAAAACCCTTTAGTGGATGCGGTTTTAGGTGCGCGATGCGCACCCTACCACTATAAATTGGGGACTTATTATTGCGAGTTACCTAAGGCCGGAATAAGACCACCCAAGCTTGTCCTGAGCGTGTCGAAGGGCGGAGCGCGTGGTGGCGTTTCCGGCAACTCATCGTACAGAGTGCCGGAAACGCTTATTCTCGCTTGCGCTCGAAAAGCCTTATTCCGGCCTACGCCTGATAAACACGGATAATAGAAGTTTTAATCTCATGAAAATATTACCTATGCTTAACGTATTTTCAAGTAAAAATAAAATCCGTTGAAATCCGTATAAATCAGTGTCATCCGTGTTCCATGATCGAAACCTGCATCTACTGGGTAGACGGTAAAGTCATGTCATTCTGGCTCCGACATCCCGATCAAACCGATAAATAACCTTTAATCTTGGCGGCATCCACTTCACCCCGTTTATCTTCGTGGATAAACGTGCCTTTATCCATTACGATAATCCGGTCTGCAATTTCCATGGTAAAACTGAGCACCTGTTCAGAGACTATAATCGTAATCTCGCGCATTTTTCTTATCTCATTCAAGACCTTGGCAATATCTTTAATGATAGAGGGCTGTATGCCTTCAGTGGGTTCATCCAGCAACAACACTTTAGGGTTGGTCACCAAAGCACGCGCAATCGCTAACTGTTGCTGTTGACCACCGGACAGATTGCCGCCTTTACGATGGCGCATATCATACAACACCGGAAACAAGGCATAGATGTCTGACGGTATTTCCCTTGTTTTAGATTTTTCCAGACCTGTTTCAATATTTTCCTGCACGGTCATGGTTGGAAAAATCATCCGTCCTTGCGGCACGTAAGCCAGTCCTTTGGCGACACGTTGATAGGTTTCCATACCGTTTAGATTTTCGCCATCGACCACCGCTTTGGCCGCTTTGCTTGGCAATATGCCCATCAGGGATTTAAACAATGTTGTTTTTCCCATGCCGTTTCGACCCATGATGGCAAGCGTTTCGTTTTTTTCTGCCTTAAAACTTAAACCGTGAATCACTTGGCTTTGCCCATAACTCACTTGTAAATCTGCAACTTCAAACATGATCAAATTCCTCTTGATGGATAAACCGTTTTTATCTTGTGATCAAACTCAAGCTAAGGAATGTGCATGACATAATTTGACCATTTATATTCCCTCACCCCAACCCTCTCCCGGCGGGAGAGGGAGCAAGGTGCCTAAGTTATTTCATGCGTATTCCTAAGTGATTATTCACCTCCCCCCTTTGAAAAAGGAAGATTGTGAGGGATTTATCTAACAAAATCTCCCCTAACCCCTCTTTTTCAAAGAGGGGGACTGAATAGTTACCAAGCTAATGCCCCAAATAAACTTCTATCACTTTTTCATCCGCCTGAACTTTTTCCATAGACCCTTCGGCCAAAATTTTGCCTTGATGAAGCACGGTCACTTTATGGGCAATTTTTTTCACAAACTCCATATCATGTTCAATCACCAGCACAGAGCGATTTTTACAAATCCGGTTGAGTAATTCGGCAGTTTGGTCACGCTCTTTAGCACTCATCCCGGCTACCGGCTCATCCAACATTAATAGCTCCGGATCTTGCATCAAGAGCATACCAATCTCCAGCCATTGTTTCTGACCGTGACTAAGCAGGGCAGCTTCCATTTGTAGGTGCCCGGTCAGCAAGACTTCGGCAGCAATTTTGTAAACCTGTTCTTGCAGGGCAGCCGTGCGCTTGAAGGTTAAACTGCCCCAAACGGTTCGCCCTACGGGATAGGACACCTCAAGATTTTGATAAACCGTTAGATTTTCATAAATTGACGGTGTCTGGAATTTTCTGCCAACACCGGCACGCACAATCTCATGCTCGGATAGTTTGGTCAGCTCTTTATTTTTAAACTTGATAGTTCCCGAGGTTGATTTTGTTTTTCCACAAATTAAATCCAATACGGTTGTCTTGCCGGCACCATTAGGACCAATCACCACGCGTAATTCATTTTTATCGATATACATGGTTAACGCATCAACTGCCTTAAATCCGTCAAATGAAACCGTTAAGTCTTCAATAGCCAACACAAAGTCCGTATTACTCATATTATTTCTCCAATCATTTTGGAGGCTTTTTTACTGATTTTAGATGCATATTTAGACACAAGCCCTGCCACATCAAATTTCTTGGCATATTTCTCATAGATGCCCGCCAGGCCGTCAGGAAAAAACATGACCACGGCGATAAACAGTCCACCCATCAAAAACAACCATAACTCCGGAAACGTTTCAGAAAAAACCGTCTTGCCAAAGTTAACCAGCAAAGTGCCATAAACAGCGCCAATCAACGACATACGCCCGCCCACTGCGGCAAAAATCACCATTTCAATGGAAGGTACAATACCCACAAAACTGGGCGACATAAAACCAATCTGGAGCGTAAACATTGCACCGCCAATCGCTGAAATCATGGCCGCAACACAAAAAATAAATATCTTGAAATTTGAAACATCATAGCCGGAAAACCTGACGCGCTCTTCTTTGTCGCGCATTGCCAGTAACAACATGCCAAATTTAGATGTCAATATGTAACGCGACAACAACATACACCCGATTAACAAGCCTGCATTTGCAAAATATAAAATATACTTTGCGCTGTCGGTTCTGATATCCCAGCCCATCATGGTTTTTAAGTCAGTGATGCCGTTAACACCGCCGGTATAACCTTGTTGGCCCACAATCAAAATACTTAATATAAGCGCAATCGCCTGGGTGATAATGGCAAAATAAACACCGCCCACACGCCGTTTAAACATGGCATAACCAATAATAAACGCTAATAAGGTAGGTACAATCAACACCAATAACAGGGTTAAAGGCAAACTCTTGAAGGGCACCCAAAACCAGGGAATCTCGGTCAGTTGATTCCAATCCATAAAATCAGGAATACCCGGCGTAGTCTGAATTTTTGTACTCACAGGGTCTGATGCTTCAAGCTTGAGAAACATGGCCATACAGTAGCCACCCAAACCAAAAAACATGCCTTGGCCAAGACTTAAAATTCCGCCATTGCCCCACAACAACACCAAACTGACTGCCACAAAGGCATAGGTTACATATTTGCCCAAAAGTCCCAACCGAAACAAGTCCAGCCACAAAGGAAAAACCACAAAGAGCAACAGCGCCAATAGCGCCAAGCCGACTGCCCCCTGTTTTCCACCCAACAATTTATCTGATAGCGATTTCATGTCATTTCTCTCTATTTACGGACTTTAGATGCAAACAAACCCTCGGGACGCATCATTAAAATAATGACAATCGTCATCAAGGTAGCAACCTTGCCCATGGAACTGGTCATAAAGAATTGCAAAATGGATTGCGCCTGAGCGATACCAAAGGCCGAGGCAATGGTTCCCATCAGACTTGCTGCGCCACCAAACACAACCACCATAAAACTGTCGACGATGTAAAGCGAGCCCGTGGTGGGGCCGGTCGAGGAAATCGTGGTAAATGCTGCACCGGCTACACCGGCAATACCGCAGCCTAAGGCAAAGGTCAGCCTGTCAACCTTTTGGGTGTTAATACCCACGGCACCCGCCATAATCCGGTTTTGCATGGTGGCACGAACACGCAATCCGCCCCTTGAACGGAACATAAAAAAATACACGCCGACTGTAACAATTAACGCCAAGCCCATAACGAATACCCCATTAATGGGAATATCAATATCGGGAGTGGGTTTAAACGAGCCAAGCAACCACTCTGGCAACTCTGCGCTCACTTCTTTGGCACCAAATGTGGAGCGAAAAATTTGTTGCATGACAAGACTTAAACCCCACGTCGCCAGCAACGTATCCAAAGGTCGTTTATAAAGATGTCGAATCAATAAATACTCAATAAAATAACCTATAAAAAAGGCGATAATAAAGGCAGCAATGATGGCAAAAACAAAATAGGTGTTAACTATCTCGTATTTAACCGCTAATTTTGACATAAATACCGTGGTGTAAGCGCCAACCGTCATAAACTCGCCATGCGCCATATTGATCACGCCCATCTGGCCAAAAATAATCGCGAGTCCCAGCGCCATCAGTAGCAAGACACTAAACAGGCTTAATCCGGAAAAGCCTTGCATCACCATAATGTTGCCTACTTCATCCATCGTATATCCAAACATAACCAGCCTCCAGCCAACTGACTTCACACAAAAAATCTACCTTTAAATCACCTTGGTCGCCCAATATAAAAGCGACCAGGGTTTTCCAAGTCCAACGTTAATGCTTATTGATAACCTTTTGGAAATGGATCCGGAGCAATCAAGCCGGACTCATAAACCAAATCCGCTTGACCGTCCTTGCGCCATTGACCGATGCGTAATTTGCTTAACAAATGATGGTTTGCATCAACCTTGACATAGCCTTCAGGCGCTGTAGTCAACTCATAACCCGGCAATGCGACAACCGCCTTGTCCACGTCAAAACTGCCGGCACGCTCAACAGCCGCTTTCCATAACCATGGCCCCAAATAAGCCGCTTGTGTTACGTCACCCATCACCGCATTTTCGCCATAAGCTTTCTTGAACTCTGCTACAAATTTTTCGTTGTTAGGATTCTTCAAGCTTTGAAAATACTTCATTGCTGAATAAAAACCTTCCAGGTTTTCACCGCCAATACCCAGCACTTCATCTTCGGTGACTGAAATAGTCAGCATGGTTTGTTTTTTGGAATTTAGACCGGCTGCATTCAATTGCTTAAACCAGGCGACGTTACTGCCACCCACCACGGCTGCGTATATTACGTCAGGTTTTTTTAGCTTGATTTTATTAATGACCGAACCAAACTGGGTATCGCCTAACGCGACATATTCCTCGCCAACAACCTTGCCACCCAAATGTTGCTCAATATGTTTACGGGCAATTTTCATGGAAGTACGTGGCCAGATATAATCTGAACCAATCAGGTAAAAAGTTTTAGCCTTTTTCTCTTTCGCTATCCAATCCAATCCTGCAAGAATTTGCTGGGTCGCTTCCTGTCCGGTATAAAACACATTTTTAGATTGTTCCAGACCTTCGTAGAAAGTGGGGTAAAACAGTAAGCCGTTGTCTTTTTCAAACACCGGCAGTGCCGCCTTACGCGAGGCTGATGTCCAGCAGCCAAAAACAGCGGCCACTTTGTCATTTTCCAGCAATTTCTTGGATTTTTCAGCAAAAGTAGGCCAGTCACTGGCGCCATCTTCCTGAATAACCTCAATCTTTCTGCCCAGCACGCCACCCATTTCATTAATCTGGGCAATCGCCAGTTTTTCAGCCTGAATGGAACCGGTTTCACTAATGGCCATGGTGCCGGTAGCTGAATGAAGAATCCCTACGGTTACCGTGGTATCGGTAACCGCAAGACCGGTCGTATTAACTGCCGCCGTTGGAAAGTCGGCGGCAACCGCACTGCCCGTACCCATGGAAAGACCCAGGGCAAGAGATACACCTACCAGAACAGATGCCTTTTTCATAAATTGACGTCTATCAGAACTACTCATCAGCTTCTCCTAATTAAAAAAAATCAAACATTCATATATTTGTTCAAAACAACATAAATCACTTCACAAACAACTATTAAATCTCTTCCTCCAACGTTTACCAACACCCTAATGGCTTAACATCCAGGGTCTTGCGGTTTTTTTGGTTTGCATCTGAAAAACAGCCCCCTGATTTTCTGACTGACTCGCCTGATCTTTTTTGGCATTCGATTTATCGATACCCGAATGACACGTATGTCCACCTGAACACCCGCAATTGGAACGACGCATTGTGCCCGGCTCATGGGCTGACTTTTCGTTACGCTCATGGGCTACACGCTGTTCTTTACCCAATAGTGCAAAATGGGGCGCAGAAATCACCCGTTCACACGCAGCGCCACAGTTTCCGCAAACACTCGACATACTGAATTCACTCATCTTTCTGATGGCAGAAAAGGTGCCGCAGTCATCACATCGATATTCATATAAGGGCATGATTAAACTCCATTTATAAATTTCTAAAATTAGCTGGTCTTTGCCATATCGGTGCTGCTGGTAATAATCTTCTTTGGCCCGTCCGCATTGGGTTTCAAATCAAAATCAAATATTTCCGTTGGCAGCCAGAGTGTCGCGCAGGCATTGGGTATATCGACAACGCCACTGATATGCCCTTCGACCGGTGCAGTCCCTAAAATTGAAAGTGCTTGCGCTCCGCTGTAACCAAATTTTTTGAGATACTCAATCGCGTTTAAACAGGCTTGACGATAAGCGACATGCACATCCAGATAGTGCTGTGTACCTTTCTCGTCAACAGAAATCCCTTCAAAAATAAGGTAGTCACGATAAGAAGGCGTTAGTGGACTGGGCTGAAAGATTGGATTTTTGATACCGTACTTCTTGACGCCATCTTTTATCAGGCTTACTTTGATATCCAGGTAGCCGGCCATTTCAATGGCACCGCAGAAGGTAATTTCACCATCGCCTTGAGAAAAATGCAGATCCCCCATGGAAAGTCCGCCATCTTTTACATAGACAGGGAAAAATACTTTGGAGCCTTTGGTAAGATTTTTAATATCACAGTTACCCCCATGCTCACGAGGAGGAACAGTTCGGGCACCTTCTGCTGCTGCCACTTTGGCTGCATCACCTGTCAGTTTGCCCATCACGGCAGACTGGGGATTTGGCGGTAACGCCAAGGCCGGAACGCGATCAGGATCCGTAGCAATGAGCTCGGCTTCTCGCTGGTTCCATTTTTCCAGTAATTCTCTTGACGGCAAACAGCCAATCAAACCGGGATGCATGATACCGGCAAACCTTACATTGGGGACATGCCTGGACGTTGTATAAATACCGTGAAAATCCCAAATTGATTTACGCGCGTCAGGATAATGATCGGTTAAGAAACCGCCGCCATTTTCCTTTGAAAACAAACCGTTAAAGCCCCATTGGGAATCATCAAAAGTACCCACATCCAGAATATCAACCACCATCAAATCGCCAGGTTCGGCACCTTCGACACCAATGGGGCCGCTAAGATAATGTACCTGAGTTAAATCCACATCCCGCACATCATTGGCACTATCATTGTTGCCAATTTGGCCGCCTGTCCAGTCCATACATTCCACACGAAATTCATCACCCGGCTTCACCATGGCAACCATTGGCAAATCCGGATGCCAGCGGTTATGGATCAAGCCGTCTTGTTCCCATGGTTTTTTATCACGATCTAATTTAATTAAACTTTTCATAAGGCAATCTCCTTAACTGTAAATTTCAATAACAACATTGTTGACTCGTATAAAGCCGTCTTCATAAACCCTTTCATCTAAAGTCCCTCGTTTCGAAGGTCAAGGCATTCGTTGCAACCTGATGTTGGCAACTCTGTCGGTTTGAATTATTCAATTTCCCGGCCGTTGGCACAATCCGTCAGATGACTATCAGTCATTTGACGTATGGCAGGTAAAGGCGAGGTTTCGTAAAGTATCAGTACACTATTTAGGGGACGCTATGAATTTGTATCATCAACCAACACACTTTGCCGTTATCGGCCTGCTGGTTTTTACCGGTCTGGCAAATGCACCGACATTTGCCGATGAGGCGGAAAATGTCGACAAGTCCGCAATTACGGCGATCGAGTTCAGCCTTGCCGATGATAATCTTGAGCAGTTCGGCTTTAGTCTGTCCAGGCAACAGCTAGCGGAACGGGTAAGTAAAAATCTGGCTGAGTGGCAGTTTCCGGTCAAGCTTGCAGACCCGCATTTTTCACACAGACTTGATGCGAAACTGGATAAAATCGTCCACGAGGAAACGCCGGTTGGTTTCTCGTTCAGTAGTGGTAACGCAGATCCCCGCGCTGCTGATTTTCAAAAGGCCGATGTACTGCCGATAACGTGCAGTTTTACCCGGATTGGCAGTAAGAATAAGGCTATTGTGCATAAAATGACCTTCAGCACTGGCTCGTTTTTTTCTGATGCCAGCCAAACTAAAGTATTTGAAAAACTGGCCGATCAAATCAGCACAACCTGCTTCAATCTGCTGGATGATTTAAAGCTGCCAAACGCTGATAAAAAAACCGACACCAGCACGTTTAAACCTGCCTGGATGCCGGCTGTGCAAGTGGTGGTTAAACAAGTGCCGAGTCCTGCGAACTCTGAAAAACCCGATGCGGCCAATAGCGAAACTAACAGTGTTGTCGATAAAGAGCTTATCATTAACAATCAGGGCTCGCCGCTGACCCTCCATTTAGGTCATGAGCGCCGCTGATTTTAGCGTTGTCTCCACGCCCTCGGCACCTTGACGGGTCGTGGGCGGGTCTGCGTAATTTAATGGTGCAGACGGGCTTTAAATGGCGGCTGCCGGATAGTAAACTGATTAAGCGAATGCCGTGAAAGCTGATATTCATCAACATATTACAAAAATACGCCGCGACTATAATGCACTGGTGGCTAATGAAACGATGGAAGATTATGCCTTGCGCTATGCGCCACGCAGTTTTCGTAAATGGTCTGAGTTTGAGGTGGCCAATACCGCTTTTGGCTCCACCTCGTTTTTGGTACTGGAAGCCATCGGCGGTTTTTTGTCTATCAACTACGGTTTTACCAACGCCGTTTGGGCCATTTTGATTGTCGCCATCATTATTTTCATCACCAGTCTGCCAATCAGTTATTACGCCGCCCGCTACCATATCGACATTGATTTACTGACCCGCAGCGCCGGCTTCGGTTATATAGGCTCTACCGTCACCTCGTTAATTTACGCATCGTTCACCTTTACTTTGTTTGCGCTCGAAGCCTCGATTATGTCGCTGGCACTCGAATTGTATTTCCATATTCCTCTGCCGATTGCTTATGTTGTCAGTGCAGTCCTTGTTATTCCTTTGGTAACCTTTGGCATCACCACCATCAGCCGCATGCAGTTGTGGACGCAGCCGCTCTGGTTACTGCTGCTGATTGCACCCTATATCGCGGTGGCGATGCGCGAACCGGATGCAATACCCATTTTAAAAACTTATTTCTGGTTTGCCGGCAGCGGTCAGGGTTTCGACTGGCTATTGTTTGGTGCCGCGGCAACAGTGGCGTTTTCGATGATGGCTCAGATCGGTGAACAGGTGGATTTTTTGCGCTTTATGCCCGACAAAACGCCGCCCAACAAACTGCGTTGGTGGTTGGCGATGATTGCGGGCGGCCCCGGCTGGATCGTTTTTGGCGCGACCCGGCAATTACTCGGTGCCTTGCTGGCACATTTGGCGATACGTCATGGCATCAACCCTGAGCATGCCCATGAACCGACCCAAATGTATTTGGTGGCTTACCAGGAACTGTTCGACAATCCGCAATGGGCGCTGGCGGCCACTACGCTATTCGTTATTCTCAGCCAAATCAAGATTAATGTAACCAATGCTTATGCAGGCTCGCTGGCTTGGTCCAACTTTTTTTCGCGACTGACTCATAGCCATCCGGGGCGGGTGGTCTGGCTACTGTTTAATGTGTTAATCGCGCTGTTACTGATGGAATTTGGCGTGTTTGGCGCATTGGAAAAAGTGCTGGGATTGTTTTCTCACATGTCGATTGCCTGGATCTGCACGATTGCCGCAGAATTAATGATCAACAAGCCACTGGGCTTAAGTCCGAAAATAGTCGAATTTAAACGTGCCTATCTGCCCGATCTCAATCCGGTCGGCATTATTTCCACGCTGTGCGCCTCAGTGTTGTCAATAGTGGCTTATCTGGGTCTGTTTGGAGAAATCGCCAAAGCGTTTTCAGGCTTTATCGCCTTGGGACTGGCTTTTATACTGACGCCTGCGCTTGCCTGGTTGACTGGCGGCAAGGATTACCTGGCACGCGACCGCGATGAGAATAATCTTAAAACCCAGAATAAATGTTCAATCTGCGAAAACGAGTTCGAGCATGAAGACATGGCTTATTGTCCCGCTTATGCCGGCAGTATCTGTTCGCTTTGCTGTACACTGGATGCGCGTTGCCTGGATGCCTGTAAAACCGGCTTCCGTTTCGATGATTATCTGGAGAAACTGGCCAGGCGGTGCCTGCCTGCCAGAATAGACATGACCTCCCGATTGCGCTTACTGCGTTTTACGCTGATGTTTTTATTCCTGTCGGTGTTGACCGGCATTTTTATCAGCATCATTTATTATCAGGATTTATTGAGCGTCCAACAGGACTTCGGTGCCTTTCAATTACTGCTAAATAATTTTTTTAAAATCTATGCCTCACTCTTGGTTTTTATCGGTCTGTGTACCTGGTGGTTGATCCTGAATGCAGAAAGTCGGCGGGTGGCCCAAGAAGAAACCGCTAAACAAACCCAGTTATTATTACTGGAAATCGAAAAGCATAAAAAAACCGACAGCAAATTACAAGAAACCATGAAGATGGCCAATGCGGCCAATCAGGCAAAAAGCCGTTTTCTTAGTAATATGAGCCACGAGATTCGTTCACCGCTGAACAGTATTATCGGCTATTCGTATATCCTGCACAAAGACCCGACCATACCCGAGCACAGAAGACAGGCTGTCGATACGCTTAAGCGCAGCGGCGAACACTTGTCGGCACTGATTGAGGATATACTCGATATTGCCCGCATCGAAGCCCGCAAGTTTGAATTAAACTACGAACCCTTTAATTTTCATGACTTTGTTGAACATTTGGTACGTATTTATAAAGCCCAAGCAGAAGACAAAGGTTTATCATTCCGTTGTCAGATAATCAACACGCTGCCGCAACGCATTCGAGCGGATGAAAAAAGGGTTGGGCAGATTTTAATTAATATCTTGAGTAATGCCGTTAAGTTTACCCAAACCGGCGAAATTGTTTTTAGCATCAGCTATAGCGGTGGCGTTGCCAAATTTCAGATTACCGATACCGGGGAAGGTATCCGTGAAGAACAGTTGCAAGACATCTTCCAGCCTTTCACCCGCTTGCAAAATGTCACCGGAAACGCAGTCTCGGGGAGTGGTTTGGGCTTGACTATCAGCAAAATTCTCGCTGAAATCATGGGTGGGGAGCTAACCGTAACCAGTAAACCAGGCCAGGGCTCTACTTTTACCGTGCGTTTATTTTTAGCCAATCTCGGGGCAAGTCCTGACCTGTGTGAGATCAAAAACATTGCCGGTTATCGCGGGCGTCGGCAAAAAATACTGGTCGTTGACGATCAACCTGAGCACCGCGACTTAATGATCTCGATTCTGGAACCCTTGGGCTTTATAATGACGGAAGCCGATTCGGGTGAAGATTGTCTGTCAAAAGTTGCAAAAATCCGGCCTAATCTTATCCTGCTTGACTTGGCCATGTCGGGGATAGACGGCTCGGAAACAGCCATTGAGCTGCGTAAAAAAGGCCTGATGATGCCTGTTATTATTCTCAGCGCCAATGCCTATCCGTCTGACCGTCTTAACGCCATGAATGCCGGCTGTAACGACTTTCTGGCTAAACCCATTCAAGTTCCACATTTACTGAATAAACTAAAACTACATCTGGCGCTGAACTGGATTTGCCAGAGCGAGGCTATTGACCTGCCCGGTGCGTCAGCAGAAGAGCCGTTCCTGATACCGCCTGCCGACATCATTGAAAAATTTGTCCATTTTGTGCGCATCGGCGATCTCTTGGGACTCAACAAGCACCTTGATAAACTGGCCAAGAATCAGCCGGAATATTATCCGTTTGCCTCACGAGTTAAAGTGCTGGCCGGTGAATTCCGTATTGCTGAAATCAAAAAATTATTGGTTTGAAGTTCTGACGCAGTACGCAGAAAATAACAACCAGATTAGAAAACTGGAGTGCAATCGCTTCAGCTATTGCTTGTAAAAACAGCTAAAGCGGTTTTACTCCAGTTGTATGCTTAACTTAACGGCATTGGGTGGGGGGGGTATTTATTGCGAGTTACCTGACAACACGAATTTAACTGATATAGAGCCATGTAGAAGTAAAGCGACATTCGATCACCCTCACCCCAGCCCTCTCCCGGAGGGAGAGGGAGCTTAATGTTGCTTTACTTCTAAGCCACTCTATAGACACGGATAAGAACAGCATAAAATGTCAATTTACCTGCCTTGGGCGATACCAATCTCCAGCCACATTAACAAGAGATGATTAAATGGAACCTGAAATACCCTACGCCAATGGCACCGTGATGATTGTTGATGATACCCCTGGTAACCTGGCGTTGCTGTCAGACACACTGTCGGAAGCGGGTTACCGTGTACTGGTTGCTACGGACGGCCTCGCGGCGCTGGAACAAATTGATTATTTAAAACCTGACATCATTTTGATGGATGTTCTTATGCCAGGTATAGACGGATTTGAAACCTGTCGACGGCTTAAGGCCAATCCGCTTAACGCCGACATTCCGGTATTATTTATGACCGGCTTGAGCGAGCTCGACAATCTGCTGCGCGGTTTCAGTGAAGGCGGACTGGATTACATCATTAAACCGATACGCCCACCGGAAGTTTTAGCCAGAATAGATGTTCATCTGGGCTTGGCACGCGATAAACAACGCGCTGAAAATGCCTTGAGCCATAGCGCATTATCAGCACTGGTTATCGATGCCTCAGGTTGCATCACCTGGCTTACTCCGACGGCTAAAACGCTGCTCGACGAAACCTTGCAGCACCCGACATCGATAGCCATCAGCGAGCAGCTACCAGAACCGATACTCACTTGGGCCAAACAACGCATCCAGGCTACCGCAACCACTGACAAAGAATCCGCCGATGATTACCGGACAAATGCAGGTTTTTCGATCAGAATGGCACCCTGCCAAAGCGCGGGTGAATATCTGCTTTTGCTAAAAAAAGGGTCCCGCGAATGGAATCTGGAATCATTGAAAGATTCTTTGGGGCTCACATTTCGTGAAGTGGAAATACTCATGTGGATATCACGCGGCAAAACCAACAAAGAAGTGGGACTGATACTCGAAAGCAGTCATCGCACCGTCAACAAGCATCTGGAACATATTTTTGAAAAACTCGGCGTAGCAACACGAGCGGCGGCGGTTGCAATAGTTCTGCAACGCGCGGGCACAGGTTAATACAACACGGTTTGGAAACAGGTGGCTATCAATTTAACAGGGGGCAGACCTGACAGGTTTTATAAACCTGTCAGGTCTAACGTTGGTATTTTTGTACTGACTAAAGTTGATAGCCGAAACAGGCACTACAAAAAAACCGGGTAGCTTTAAACCACCGCTTTACTATACAATCAAGCCACCTTCAAAAAATTGGCCTATAGATGTTAGAAATCCGTTTTATTAAGCAATTATTCAGTAGTTTTCTTGATCTGTTGCCCATACTTGCTGTTGTTTTGATTTTTCAGGTGCTAATAATTGGTCAACCGATACCTGATGTTACCCGTTTAATTATCGGTACGCTTTTTGTTATTCTTGGCCTTACCCTTTTTATTCAGGGACTGGAACAAAGTCTTTTCCCGCTGGGCGAGGCAATGGCTTATGCCTTTGCCCAAAAAGGCAGTTTATTCTGGCTACTGACGTTTGCCTTCTGTTTGGGATTTGGTACAACCGTCGCCGAACCGGCACTGATTGCCATTGCCAAGGAAGCTGCAAACATCGCCAGTAAAGGTAATATTATTGAGCAAACCGAAGCGGCCAGGGATAGTTATGCTTTGGGTCTTCGTATTACGGTTGCCCTGTCCGTTGGTTTTGCCATTGTAATCGGCGTGTTAAGAATCATCCGGGGTTGGCCTTTGTATTATTTAATTATCGGCGGCTATTGCGGCGTGCTCATTCTAACGCCGTTTGCACCCGCTGAAATCATCGGGATCGCTTATGATTCGGGCGGCGTTACTACCTCAACCATTACCGTTCCCCTGGTAACTGCGCTGGGTGTAGGACTCGCCACCGCCATTAAAGGTCGTAATCCGATGATTGACGGTTTTGGACTGATCGCTTTTGCGTCTTTGACACCGATGATTTTCGTAATGGCTTACGGGATTTTTTTATGATCGCTTGGTCAATTCATTTTGCGCTGTCACTATTGGCAACCTGCCGGGATATTCTACCTATCGCCGGTATTATCATTGGCTTTCAGTTATTGGTCATTCGGAAGCCCTTGGCACACCCCAAAAAAACCTTCGTCGGTTTTTTGTATGTGTTATTGGGCATTGCCTTCTTTCTGGAAGGTCTGGAAATGGCCTTGTTCCCGCTGGGAAAATTGATGGCCACCCAACTGACCTCGGCTGAATTTCTGGGTTTTAACCCTGATCAACAACCGCTATCCTGGCAAGCTTATAGTTGGGTTTATGTCTTTGCCGCCAGTATTGGTTTTGCAACGACCCTTGCAGAACCCTCCTTACTCGCTGTCGCACTTAAAGCCGAGCAAATTTCAGGGGGCGCTATTCATGCCTGGGGTTTACGTATTGCGGTTTCCATCGGCGTTGCTTTCGGTATCGCTTTAGGCGCTTTCAGGATTGTTACGGGTACCGAACTTTATTATTTTATAATCTCGGGTTATGTTGTCGTACTGATACAAACTTTTTTTGCACCTAAAATGATTATTGGCCTGGCTTATGATTCTGGCGGTGTAACAACCTCGACCGTTACCGTGCCACTGGTGACTGCCTTGGGCCTGGGTCTGGCCGAGGCAGTGCCGGGGCGAAATCCGTTACTGGATGGTTTTGGTTTAATCGCCTTTGCCAGTTTGTTCCCTATCATTGCGGTTCTGGGTTATGCGCAAATTGCACATTGGCTTGCTAACCGTAACCGCAGTCGCTCATCCAAATCCTGAGGAAAACCATGCATTTCAAATTAATTATTGCCTTTGTTGAAGATACCAAAACCGACCTGGTGCTTGAGACCGCGCGTAAAAACGGGGCTAAAGGCGCGACCGTTATCAATTCAGCGCGGGGCGAAGGACTGAATCAGTCAAAGACCTTTTTTGGCCTGACCCTGGAAACGCAACGTGATGTCTTGTTATTTCTGGTCGAAGAACACCTCAGTCGACACATTCTGGAAACCATTGCCAAGGCCGCACAATTTGATAACAAACCGGGCACCGGCATTGCTTTTCAGGTTGATGTTGAAGATGCTATTGGCGTCATGCGTCAAGTTGAAGAATTAACCCATGAACTGGAAGATAAAATATGATAGTCAACAACAACCTAATCCGCGTTAAAGATGTCATGAAAACCGACTTCGGCACCATTGACGGCGTAGCCACGGTAGCCGATGCCTTAAAAAGGATGAAAACTCTTAAAACAGCCGTTCTTATTGTTAATAAACGCAATGAGGATGATGAATACGGCATGGTCACTTCCGGTGATATTGCTCGTCATGTGCTGGCTAAAGACCGGGCACCGGATCGGGTTAACGTTTATGAGATCATGAGTAAGCCCGTAATCTCGGTGCATCCCGATATGGATATTCGCTATTGCTCCCGACTGTTTGCCAATTATAATCTGGTCAGGGCTCCCGTTCTTGAAAACAAACAGATTGTCGGTATGGTGAGCCCAAATTCATTGGTGCTGGATGGACTATACAAAACGGTTCAATAAATGGCATCCTGTCGAAAATAGCAGTACAATTTGCACTATCAGAGTAAAGATATTGAATGAGTGGATGTCCCGGTTATCAATGTTGTAGTTCTGTGTTAACCGTAAGTATTTATTTTAGGAGTTTTTTAAAGATGGCAACAGGTATTGTAAAGTGGTTTAACAACACTAAAGGTTTTGGTTTTATAGCACCTTCTGATGGTGGCGAAGATGTTTTCGTTCATCATTCCGTCATTCAGGGCGATGGCTTTAAAACATTGGCTGAAGGCCAAACCGTGACTTTTGACATTGAATCCGGCCCCAAAGGCTTAACTGCCGTTAATGTTTATCCCAAATAATAAACACTAACGACTCGTAAGTTTCAAAAAGGGCGCTTGTTATTCGGCAAGCGCCCTTTTTTTATGCTGAGACCAGACAGCTAAACGAATGACGAGCTATAGTCGCGACGTGGGCGTCGCTCTCACGGTGGGAGCGACGCCCACGTCGCGACTAACGAAAACATCTTGATTTATCCGGGAGCCTCAGTCAAGCTAAAAAAACTTGAACAACGAGTAAAAGCTATTTTAAAGGACGGCCTTTGGCGTCTTTATTGATATTGCCCGAAAATAACAATATGGCATCTATAAAACCCCAGACGGCACCAAAACCAACCGTTGCCGCAGTGAATGCCAACTGGGCAATACCCGTCCAATAAAACCCCAGATAAAAGCGGTGCATGCCTGTAAAGCCCAGAAACAAGGCCAACACGGCAGCGACATACTTATATTTAACCGCTTTGGGCGGGGTCAAATAAGCGCCTACCAAATTAATGTTGCGGGCAATGGTGCCTTCTGTGTCAAAGTTAACATCATCACCCACGTCGGGTGGCACTTGCGCAGCCCAATCATCCAAATGAAATGTATACGATTTTTCCTCGCTTTTTAACAATCCGTTTTGGTTATCGGGATTAAAACTTTCAATATATCCAATCATTTATTTACCTTAATAATGTACCATCGAGCCATCAATCATCCTGCAAACGCACCGCCAACACATCACAAGTCGCATGATGCAATACCCCATTAGCGGTTGATCCCAATAACAAAGCCAAGCCATGTCGACCATGTGAGCCAATAACGATCAAATCGACCTTGTTTTCCTCTGCAACCCTTATTATTTCTGACTTGGGGCTACCCATTTCCAGCCATTGCCGATCTTCAGGGACACCCAACTTTTCAGACAGTTTAGACAATCTCTTTTTTGCCCCTGCCATCAACTCGGTTGTTAAATCCAAATTGAATGGAATATCCGCGCCATAACCGGCATCTGTAATCGGCAAACTATCCACGACATGAATAATACCCAACTTTGCCTGATATTTAACCGCTAAATCCTTCGCCCTGTTGGCAACGGCTTCACAATGTTCGTAAAAATCCACTGCCAATAATATATTCGTGTAGTTTTCCATACCCCCCCCTATTTAACACCGGCAACCTCAGGAAATAATAAAGCCATCACCTGATAAGATCCCAGTAAATATAAAAACGCCAGTCCTAAACCAAAGCTTAGGGTTTTCTCCAGCGCATTACTAATAATATGCCCGGTAACCGCCCAATGCCAACAGATTAACACCAGCATGACCAAAAACACCAACAAGCCGCCTTGCCCTATCTCCATCGTGGCAATTCCAGGCAGGGCAAAAAAACTGATCAGCGCATCCGTTCCCAATACGGCGCATGCCACTTGGTAGAACCGCCCCTGCTTTCGAGCCACAGACAACATCATCCAGATAAATCCGGCCACCAAAACAATTTCGACAATAACCTGCAACAGCACATCAAGCCAAGCGAAATGGATGCTTAACATTAATACCCGAATACTGACATAAACAACCAACAATAGCCGTAGCAGCCATTTAGAATACGGCAAATCCTGTGGCCCTTTTTTAAAAAGGCAAATATCAAATACCAGCTTTATAATGTCAAACATTAACTTTATCCCAATATGTTAAAGACACAAGGCTCAAAGTGTGTTGTCACTGATTCACCGGTTATAAATAATTTTAATCGGTAGCGTTTTTTTCAAGTGACTCTACTATGAATTTTTTATTCATCACTCCGCATTTTCAATCTTTTCTTCCGCTTCCATCCACGCCGTTTCTGCCTCATCCAGCGCCTTATCGACTTGCACTTTTTTGTCCAATAATTGCTTTAAGCGGGCTTTTTCCGATTCGGCATAAATCTCGGGATCTGCCAATTGGTGTTCCAACTGGCGCTGTTCATTATGGTACTTTTCAACAGCCATTTCCGCTTTTTTCAACGCATCAAACAGCGGCTTATGTTTTTGCCTGCGATCTGCATCCAGCTTTCTTTGGTCTTTACGCGATACGGTAGGCACAACCTCTGCCACGGTTTTTTCATCGCCCTTTTTTTGTTCGGTTAACCAAATCCGGTAATCATCAAGGTCGCCATCAAAGGGTTGTACTTTACCGCCCGCGACTAATAATAACTGATCTGTCACCGAGCGCAATAAATGCCTGTCATGTGACACCACCACCATCGCGCCTTGGTAGCTTTGTAACGCCACACTCAAGGCATGGCGCATTTCCAGATCCAAATGATTGGTTGGTTCATCCAGCAACAACAGGTTGGGATTTTGATAAACCAGCAATGCTAAAACCAACCGCGCTTTTTCACCACCGGAAAAAGGTTTTACCGCTTGCAGCACCTTATCACCCTGAAAGTCAAAACCACCCAAAAAGTTACGTAACTCTTTTTCAGTAGCCTGCTTATCCAGCTTTTGTAAATGCCATAACGGACTTTCATCCAGTTGTAATTGCTCCAGTTGATGCTGGGCAAAATAACCAATCTTTAACGATTCCGCTTCGTGCCGGTTGCCGGACAACGGCAACATATCGCCCGCCAACACTTTAATAAAACTGGATTTACCGGCCCCGTTAGGCCCCAAAAGCCCAATACGATCACCCGGTGAAATGGATATGCCTGCCTGCTTAATCACACAGGTATCGCCATAGCCTATATCGACTTTATCCAGCGTTAATAGGGGATTAGGCATTTTTCCCGGCTTGGCAAAACTAAAATCAAACGGCGAATCCACATGTGCCATCGCAATCAGTTCCATGCGTTCCAGTGCTTTGATACGACTTTGTGCTTGCCGCGCTTTGGTCGCTTGGGCTTTAAAACGGTCAACAAAACTTTGAATATGGGCAATTTCGCGTTGTTGTTTCTGGAAAGCGGATTGTTGTTGTGCCAATTTTTCGGCACGCATTTTTTCAAAGGCTGAATAGTTGCCGGTATAAATTTCGGCTTTACCCTGCTCAATATGCACGATGTGATCGGTGATGGTATCGAGAAAGTCACGATCGTGAGAAATCAACAACAAGGTGCCGGGATATTTGCACAGCCAGTCTTGCAGCCAGATAACGGCATCCAGATCAAGATGGTTGGTCGGCTCATCCAGCAACAACACATCGGAACGGCACATCAACGCTTGCGCCAGATTAAGGCGCATACGCCAACCACCGGAAAACGAGTTGACGGCATTGTGTTCCTGATCTGCGGTAAAACCCAAGCCGTTCATTAAGCGGGACGCTCTGGCTTGAGCCGTATAACCGCCAATGGTATCCAAAGCGGCGTGCAATTCGGCCTGTTTTAAGCCGTTGTCAGACGCTTCGGCAAGCTTTAACCTGGCTTCCAACCGCCTTAATTCCTGATCACCATCAATGACATAATCAATGGCAGAACTGGTAACGGCAGGCGTTTCCTGGGCAACATGCGCGATTTCCAGATTGGGCGGCATGGAAAAATCCCCCTCATCCAAATGCAGTTCATTTTTAACCAGCGCAAATAAACTGGATTTACCCGCACCATTCGCGCCGGTAAAACCAGCTTTTTGGCCTTTGTGAATAGTAAAAGAAGAGTTGGCAAACAGCACCCGCGCACCACGGCGCAAGGCTATATTTTTAAAATTTAGCATTAATGTTCAAGGTAAAGGGTTCAAGGCAAAAGGTAAAAGGCTCAAGGCAAAGTCTGGGTGGGCAACGCTTTTCTGCCCATTTTTTATCGCTGTCTGGCTCATTCTACGCGCTATTTATGATAGTGAAATCGACACTGCGTAATCGTGACTTGATTTTCATCGAAGGCATAAATAATACGGTGTTCTTGGTTGATACGCCGTGACCAATAACCTTGTAAATCAAATCTCAAAGGCTCTGGTTTTCCTAACCCTTGCATTGGATTTTTACAGATTTCAAGGCAAAGTTGAATAATACGCTTCAACATTTTGGCATCATGCTGTTGCCACCAATCCAGGTCTTCCAAAGCATTTTCAGTCCAAGTAAGTCTTAACATCTATTTCCCTTGCCCGTCCTTGTTGATGTTGGGAAATACCTTCACGTAAGCGATTGGCATTAATAGGGTTACTCAATAGATACAAGGTTTCTATTAAACTGCTATATTCTTTCGCGTCTAATATAACAACTTCCTGTTCAGATTCTTTACGAACTGAAATGACCTCGTGATTTTTTAAAACCCGCTCAAAAATATTTTGGAACTGATTACTACATTCTTGAAAACTGACTGATTGTATCGACATCATCTTACCCTTAAAAATAGGTTTTATATTGCTAGTAGGCAATAGCCAAAACCCATCATAAATAATCACCTATATGATGAGTTTCACTTCGTGCTTTACAAGTCGCGTTGCTCTAACCATCCTACCCGCCAAATTTTTATGATTACAAGACTTAACCCCATTATTCCCTAAAATTTAACTGACTCATTAAAAAAAAGAAATAGTATATTCAATATTGCCAACGCAATTAATAGATAAATTGTTATCTGCATGCCTAATACCCTTTTTTGGAGATCCTTTGCGGGAAAACCAATAGCATGAATTATTCGCCCGATTATCAGCGTGGATCCCAATATATGAATAAGTATTTTCGGCGCTCCGTTTAATTCGAGCGTTAATAAAAGCAATAAAGTTATAGGAATGTATTCCAATGCGTTTGAGTGAGTGCGAATGGCTAACTGCAGCTCTTCATTCCCCCCGTCACCAATACTTATCCTATTTTTTCTACGAAGTTTTATTACCGAAAGAGAAAGCTTCACTATTAATAAGGACAAGAGAGAGGCATATATCGAAGTAATCATGGATACCCTTATTGTTTTTTAACTTGAAGCAAGCTGGGTTTGTAGCCCCGACCAGTATATTTGAATTTCGCAACGATTAACAAAACTTGAGTGACGGGGTTGCAAGCCCCGTCAACCTTAGTTTAATAACGGATTATTCCCCAGCTATCGACATGCGCTCGACCAGTATTGAACCGGTGCGAACGTTACCGCGATAATCAATGTCATTGCCTACGGCGACTATATTTTTCAACATATCTTTCATGTTGCCGGCAACGGTAATTTCTTCAACCGGATATTGAATTTCGCCATTTTCCACCCAAAATCCTGCGGCACCGCGTGAATAATCACCCGTGAGTATATTAACGCCCTGCCCCATTAATTCGGTAACCAACAAACCGGTACCCATCAGCTTTAACATGCCCTGATAATCAAGCGCACCTGAATCGATGGTTAAATTACGTACCCCACCGGCGTTACCGGTACTGTGCATCCCCAATTTACGTGCAGAATAAGTGCTTAATACATAACTGCGTAAAATACCGTCGGAGACAAGATCGCGGTTTTTTGTCACGACGCCTTCGCCATCGTAGGCGGCACTGCCTAAAGCACCTTTTAAATAGGGCTGTTCGTGGATATGAACAAATTCCGGAAAAACTTGGCTGTCCAGGGCATCCAGTAAAAACGATGCCTTACGGTATAAGTTGCCGCCACTGATTGCCCCTATAAACGAAGACAACAAACCCGAAGCCGCTTCTGCACTATACAAAACGGGGCATTGTCGGGTGCTTAAGCTGCGCCCTTCCAATCGTCTAAGCGCACGCTCTGCGGCTTTTTTACCTATCTTTACAGCTGATTCCAAATCCAGGGCATTTCTTGATACGCTATACCAGTAATCACGCTGCATACTGTCGCCGCGCTGCGCCAATACTGAACAACTTAAGGAGTGGCGCGTGGAAATATAGCCCTGAAGAAAGCCCAGACTATTACCCATCACATGAATGCCTTGATGGGTATTGACTGATGCGCCTTCGGAATTACTGATTTCAGCATGATAAGTGCGGCCTGCATCTTCGCATTCAATAGCCAAAGCAATCGCATTATCAACACTAAGATCCCACGGATGATTAAGATCAAGATCGGGGAAATCAGTGGCCAGCAACGCTTCTTCCGGCAATCCGGCATAAGTGTCTTCACTGGTATAGCGGGCAATACTACAGGCCGCGCTAACCGTTTCTTTAATGGATTCCGGCGACAAATCGGTGGTGCTCGCGGAACCTTTGCGCTGGTCAAAATAGACCGTTATGCCGAGGCCTTGACCACAATGATGCTCAATCGTTTCAACATCACCCAGACGCGCTGACACCGACAAGCCGTTTTCCTGGCTCAAACCTGCTTCGGCCGCACTGGCACCTTGTTTTTTTGCTTCGTCCAACAAGTTTTGAACGGTATTTTTTAAACGGTTTATTTCTTCTTGGTTTTGCACAGTGATCTCTAAATTTTAAGTGAGTTGTGGCGGCTTTTACCAAACATGCCGAGTATCATTTCTTGCGAAAATGCACCCAACTTGCGATCTTTTTGTCTATTTTCTACGTTATGCAACTTTGGACTCATAATGCAGTTTTTGTTGCTCTTCAAGTTTTCTGTGAATATTGCCGGGGCTTAATTCCAAACCATTACGCCAACACAGCGCACCGAGCTCTAAAAAATATTGCTTAAAATACTGTTCATCGCTCAAAGGAATAACCAATTCCGTTTGTCTGTCACACAACGCTTGTAAATCATAATCTCCATAAGAATTATCGGAAAAATACAATCGCAGAATTTTCTGCTGTATATACTGTGCCCGGATGATTTTAATCATTGTCAGCTCCTGCAATACGTTGCAACGGTCTTAAACACTCGTCCCGCCAACCGTCAAGCCATCAATTTTCAGGGTCGGTTGACCAACGCCCACCGGCACACTTTGTCCTTCTTTGCCGCAAGAACCGACACCACTGTCAAGCTCAAGATCGGTGCCAACCATAGACACTTTGGTTAACACGTCAGGGCCATTGCCAATCAGGGTCGCCCCTTTAACGGCACGGGTTATTTTGCCATTTTCAATCAGATACGCTTCACTGGCAGAAAACACAAACTTGCCCGAGGTAATATCAACCTGTCCGCCGGCAAAGTTTTTGGCATACAGACCTTTTTTTACCGATTTTATAATTTCTTCAGGATTATGAGAGCCGGGCAACATATAGGTATTAGTCATGCGTGGCATCGGCAAACTGGCATAAGATTCACGACGACCATTACCGGTGGACTTAACCCCCATCAATCGCGCATTAAGCTTATCCTGCATGTAACCTTTAAGAATACCATTCTCAATCAGTACGGTTTTTTCGGTGGGCGTACCTTCATCATCAATACTCAATGAACCGCGACGCCCTTGCAGGGTTCCGTCATCGACCACGGTACATAAATCAGAGGCTACACGCTCACCCACCCGACCACTAAATGCCGATGTGCCTTTGCGGTTAAAGTCACCTTCCAAGCCGTGACCAATCGCTTCATGCAGTAAAATACCCGGCCAACCCGGCCCCAATACGACCGTCATATTGCCTGCGGGCGCATCCTCTGCTTCCAGATTGACCAGTGCCTGCCTGACCGCTTCTTTGCCGTATTCCAAGCCCCGGTTTTGATCGATAAAATAACGGTAATCACTCCGACCGCCACCGCCCATGCTACCCTGTTCACGCCGACCGTTTTCTTCAACGATAACCGTTACATTCATGCGCACCAACGGTCTTACGTCAGCGGCTAACGAGCCGTCCTGATTGGCTACCAAAATACTTTCATGCGAGCCGCTCAGGCTGACAATCACTTCTTCTATACGGCTGTCCAGCTTGCGGGTTTCACTCTCAACAGTGCGTAATAAATCTATTTTCTCTTGATCGGCCAATGATTTTAAGGGGTTGGTAACCGGATAATACAGGGGCCAGTTTGCCGCTTTTACCAAGCCAACCTGAGCATCTTGGCCTTGTCTGACAATGGCTTTAACATTATTGGCCGCTTCCAGTAATACCGGTAGCTCAATCCGGTCGCTATAGGCAAAACCGGTTTTCTCGCCTGATACAGCACGCACGCCGGCACCCTGCTCAATACTATGACTGCCCTCTTTAATGATGCCGCCTTCCATTACCCAGGATTCAGAATGACTGGACTGGAAATAAATGTCAGCTGCATCAACGGGCGAACTGAGCAATCGGTTCATAATTTTTTCAATATCACCATCCTGAATACCGGCAGGCATCAAAATAGCTTGTCTAGCAAGGTTTAATAGTTCCATCACAACATCAAAATAAAGGGTTAAGGTTCCAGGCGCAAGATTCAAGGGTAAGCTTTATCGGCTTTAACCTTTCACCTTGAACCTAAATTATTCTTCTTTTAAATCATTTTGCATCGTTTCATACAATGACTTGATTAATTTTTCGGCACCATCAGCCAACTGGGCAGCACTGTTATCTTTGGCTGCGCTACGGTTTTTACCTCGACCACCGGCACTGCTTTGTTCCGCCGCGTTACCAAGAGTCGCTGTTATTGTTGACTCGGCACCGTCGCTTTCTACGGTGATCACGTAAACGACTTCGTTATTTTTTCTGCTAAATAAAGATTTTTCGGGATCATAAAGCACATAGTAAAGACCTTTATCATGTTCACGATCCGTTATTTCAATTTTGCTTTGCTTTAAGGCAAGACCCAACGTACTCCAGGCATCATCTAACGGCTGCTTGATTTTCAATTGAGGGGGCGTCGATGTCGTCAGGTAAACATCGGATCCCAAACCCGATTTTTCGCGCCTCTTTGGAACCTTGCTATTATCGGTTACACGCAACTCACCTGCGGGTTTGCTGACAGCAATCGCGGGAGGATGCTCCAACATTTGGGTATCCCGATAACGACTGTCTTTGCCGCCACAAGCAACCAACAACATGGCAAGCAGTAAACTTTTAATAAAAACATTCATATTATTCACCAAAAAAACACCGATGGTTTAATACCGGAAATGCCCCCCGCACCTTTTCCAGTCGCTCAGGGTCTATTTCAGCCATTACGTAACCGCTACCGGTTTTATAACAATCCAGCACGATACCCCAAGGATCAATAATCATGCTATGCCCAAAGGTTTTACGACCATTACTATGCAAACCACCCTGATTGGGCGCAATCACGTAACAAAGATTTTCCACGGCTCGCGCACGCAGCAATACTTCCCAGTGCGCGGCACCGGTTTCCGCAGTAAACGCAGAAGGAACCACCAGTATATCAACGCCCTGGACGCTCATTTTCCTGAAAAATTCCGGAAACCGCAAATCGTAACAAACAGCGACCCCCAACCGGCCAAAAGGCGTATCGAAAATCTGTGGCTCGGTACCCGGCTCAATGGAGTCAGATTCACGATAAACTTCTTGCGTCCCCGGCACATTGACATCAAATAAATGCACTTTATCGTAACGCCCGACCCTTTCACCCTGATCGTTATAAATCAGGCAAGCGGCCCGCACTTTATTGCTGTCATCGGTAGCCATCGGGATCGTGCCGCCAACAACCCAAACCGCATATTTTTTTGCAACTGTCGCCAAAAAATCTTGTATGGGGCCTGAGCCATCGACTTCTTTTGCTTTAAGCTTGTCTGTTTCATGATTACCCATTAACGCAAAGTTTTCAGGTAAAGCCACCAGTTTTGCACCCGCTGTAGCCGCTGCTGCGATAAGCTTTTCGGCTTCCTGCAAGTTAACGCTGATAGTCGGGCTTGAGGCCATTTGTATTGCGGCGCATTTAGTCATGTTGTCTCTTGATTAGGGTTCTTTAGATTGCTGTAACCATGGAAAACCGGTGATACCCGTCCAGGTTTTTTGCAGCAAGCCATCATTTTCATGTAGCGGAATAACTTGTGCATTTCCCCAGTCGCCCTTAATCAAATACTGCGAACCAAAGAAAAATCCTTCTTGATCTGTACCGGTCAAATACTGCCCGATTAATCCGGCTACTTTGCCAACAATTGTACCAGCAATAGGCACCGCATCAGCACTTTTTGGTGCAACGTTGGCCACTTGATCAAGACGTCGATTAATAAAGTCTGTCTCTCCGGTAATCGTAATTTTTGCAGGGATGGCATCAATCACTAAATTATTAGTAACAGCTTTACCTTTTGCCAAATCAAAGTGCCCGTTAATCGTGTTAAACGTTAGCCCTTCTTCATACACGTCACTAAAATCCAACTGCAAACGTTTTATCCATTGCGCCATTGCCAACATCCCCAGTACCCGACCAAATCCGGGTTCTATACTTAAAATGCGACCGCCCTTTAAATTAACGTCTATCCTGCCTTGTAAATCGATCAATGAAAATTGATAAGGTGCTGCATTCCAGACACCGGTAAAATCAACTACGGCGCTGGTTTCCGTCAGGTCTTTGTTAATACCCAGCTTTGCAAGTAACTGACCGGCTTTCGGCATGGTCACTGTGCCTTGCACGGTGGTTTTGGATTGCTTGCCATTAACTTTCCAATCGCCCGACAAAGCAAGCTTTAGATCGTTACCCGCCAACTCCAAACGCTTAAAAATAATACCATTAGGTAGTCGCTCGGTTTGCAAGGTCAACTGCCCAAGATCAAGGGACTGCCAAAGGGTTTTTTGACTGGTGATGGTTAACAACGGCATAACATCAGACACCGGAGCAGGCTCCCTTGCAGTGTCCTGAAGTTTAAGTTGTTTAAATGCCGAAAGCTGCAACTCTTGCATATCAAGACTGATGCTGTCAGCGCCTTTAAGATCAAAAGGTATCTTAAATTTACCCTTGGCAATGGCACCGCTGATATCACCCGACCAATAATTACCTTCAGGCTTTAATGTCAGATCAAATAAACCCAAATCTGTTGTTTTCCACAGCCCGTGTTCACTGTGTATTTTTATGTCTTTAAGACTGGTCACTGCGTTTAATAATGCTTGATTATCCTGTCCTTGCGTAAACGATAACGCCACACCCAACCAGTCTTGCAAGTCCAACCGCTCACGATTAATCTCCAGCGAAATGCCTGCATCCAGGCGTTGAGCGACCGTGCCAAGACCCACTAAAACGTTAGCAGATTCAATGCGCTCCTGCTTTATATTAAACATGAGCGCCGCTTTAAGTTGATTATCGTAATTTAAGTTAATCGGCAACAACGCGTCATCAGCCAAATTAAACGTCAGCGCTAAAGATCGCTGTTGTTCGCGGGTCTTGGCCAAGGCTCCCGGCAAATCCAACGAGATGCCGGCCAATTTTGACTGCACCAACAGTTCCGGCGAATTATCGTCATAAGGCAATTGTAACGTTAACTGATAATCTGTCGCACCTTGCGCCACCTGCCATCCGGGTATTTTAAATTGTTTCTGCAAATCACTGACCCCAACCCGACCACCGACACTAACGGCGGTCTTGACCTCTGAACTTTTAATGGCAATCTGGATAGGATGATCTAAAGCAGTCGCTTTAATAAGGTCGGTATAAACGCCTAACTCGTTAAATTTTAAGGCACCGGTCATCTGGCTAACCCACAAATCAAGGGCCTTGACTCTAAGCTTGGCATTGCTTAACTGTGCGAAGCCATCAACTTTAGACGTACCGCTATCCAGCAACGGGAGCTTTAAATCCAGGCTAATTTGGGTATTGCCTTGGGGGTCTACCGCATCCAGCAACTTACCCACCGTTGACTTAAGCGGCGTCTGCTGCATAAATCTCAAACCTTGCAGAATGTCTGTTTCCAGCTTGCCCTGAACCAGTAAATACTCGCTTTTATCCAGCGAAGGTATGGTTACCCTGGCTTGATTAATTTTTACTTTTTGACTGAGAGCCTTATGCAAATCAACCTGCAAGCCGCCTTGTAAAAACAAAACCTCTCCACTCAGATCCGTTAAATGAGGCCACTCGGAATTATAGTTCAGCTCCATTTGATCAATAGTATACAAGGTTTCAAAAACTCCCTGCCCGCCAACAAACGGAAAATCACTTAAATGTCCGTAGAACAACATGCCGCCTTTGGGCACACGTCCGCTGATAAAAGCATGATCCAGCCAAGCAACCGTATCCTTACCCATTAAACTTATCGGCAAGTAACGGTTTATTTTGCTGACATCGTCACACCTAAAAGCCATTTGCATATCCATAAATGTCTTTTGGCCTTCCGTTTTTGGAATTCTTAAACTCAATTTGCTTTCGGTCTTTATATCCGGAGAATCCAGCTCTATTTTGGCACTGGAGACAAGCCAGTCACCGGGAGTTTGTTCCCAAGCGATAGCGCCTTTAAGCCGGGTAATGTGTAATGGCTCACGAAATAAACCTACGGAAGTCAGTCGCGCATCTTGCGTTGAAAAATCCACACGACCCAGTTGATCAGTGCCTTTTATTTGTCCGCTTACGTTTTCTATGCCGGGTATTGCAGCGGATGGCGCAACCTTAAGGTGGGTAAATTTGCCATTAACTGCGTAGTGCTTTTCATCCAGATCGGCAAATAAAGACAGCTGTTCCAGAGATCCTTGCAACTGGGCGTGTGCCAATGCGAGGTCTGCTTCTTTGGGTAGCGGCACAAAAAACTGTAGTATTTTGGATATTTCATGTACATCCACTTGCTCAACAAACAGTCCCAGCTTATGCAATAACTTATCTTGAGTCCGAGCACCGGAAGCACTAAATACGGCGGCCGGCCATTTTTTATCCGCAGTTTCCAACAAAAATCCGGGCACATCCAAGCGCCAACGCCCGTCATTAAGCGCCCAGAAAAATTGGGACATCAGTTGTTTAACCGGAAACGACGGCTTCTCGGGCCTGGTCAACTGCAACTGCTGCAACTGCACGTCGCCCACCAGCGAAACCAGTTGAGAAGATTGCCAATGACTCCAAAGTTTGACATCGCCAGTGCCTGAAGCAATACGCATCGCCAGTGGCAACGCATCAATCATCCACTCTGACAGATGCAGATTTTTTCCTTCAACAAAAACAGCCCCGTTAATAGATGACGGTTTAAAAACATCACCCATCAAATCCATGGACACGCGTAACTCATCGCCGTGTTTTTTCGGCAACTTGGCTCGAATATTCACTTGATGCCGCTGCCCATTGTTCATAACGGCAAGATCGACCTCGCCAACCACTGCGGGTTTGTTGGGGTGCAGTTCATCCTGCCAACTAATCTCACTTTGTAAAACTTCGTATTTATGACCCTGCAACAACCACAAAGGCTGTTCATCACTGGCTTTTAAGCCAACAATGGCAATACTTCCATCCAACTTGCGCTTTACGGCAAGCTTGGCTCCCACCAAAGTAACCCACGTTGAAGCTAAGCGATCACTATTGACCAAGGCATCCAGTAAATTAATACCCAGCCGTATTTCTTTAAGTTGAATCGCGGGTTTCTCATTGGCTACAGCGGATGCTATCTTGATGTCCGTTAGCACCAATTCAGGACTATAACCCCGCATATTTGCCCGTAAATGCCCTATGGTTACCGGCGTCCCCACCTGTTCGCCAACGCGAACCGCCAACTCGGCTTTATAGCTGTCTATTCCCGTCAACAACAAGCGCACGCCGGTTAAACCAAGAGCTGACGCAATCAAAGACCAGAAAACAAGATGCCGCGTTGCACGCTTAAGGTGATGAATCATAAGCGCAGGTTAAAGGCACAAAGTTAAAGGCAAAAATGACATACTTAGATGTGCGCCTTTAACCTTAAAGAAGTACAACATCATACTGTTCCTGATTATATTCAGCCTCTACCCTAAACTTGATCTGCACACCCAAAAATACTTCCAGTTCCGCCAGCATGTCGGCTTCTTCATCAAGCAGCATTTCTACGACTTCATTAGAAGCCAAAACCAATATCGTCTGCACTTTGTATAGCCTGACTTCGCGAATAATCTCCCTGAATATTTCCAGACACATGGATTCCGGTGTTTTTAAAACACCTCGCCCACCGCAGGCACTGCAAGGCTCACAAAGAATATGTTCAAGGCTTTCACGCGTTCTTTTGCGAGTCATTTCAACCAGGCCCAGCACTGAAACTTCAGTGATTTTGGTTTTCGCGCGGTCTTTTTCCAAATTGCGTTCCAGCGCCTGCAACACCTGTTTTTTATGCTCCTCACTTTTCATATCGATAAAATCGATGATGATAATGCCCCCCAGATTTCTGAGCCTCAGCTGGCGGGCAATAGTTTGAGTCGCTTCAAGATTGGTTTTGAAAATAGTCTCTTCAAGGTTACGCCCACCCACATAACCGCCCGTATTCACATCCACGGTGGTCATTGCTTCGGTCTGGTCAAATATCAAATACCCGCCCGACTTTAATTTAACTTTACGCTCCAGGGCTTTTTTAATTTCATCTTCAACACTGTAGATATCAAATACCGGACATTCACCCGAGTAATGTTCGATAACCGATACGATTTCGGGTACAAAAACCTCGGCAAATTCAAGCAGTCGATGATAGGTCTCTTTAGAGTCTACACGAACCCTGTCAATGCCTTCCTTGTATAAATCCCTGAGCGTTCTGATACTCAGAGGCAAATCTTTATGAATAAACTGCTTGGGCTTTGCAGTGGCAATCTTTTCTACTATCGATTCCCACAATTTCAGCAAAAAAGTCATATCAGCAATCAGAACCGATTCATTGGCGCATTCGGCCGCTGTTCTGGCAATAAAGCCGCCGCATTTTTGCTCCTGCCTGAAAGCATCAAGACAAGCTCTTAACCGGGCCCGTTCAGCATCGCATTCAATACGTTGCGACACCCCCGAATTATTCGAGTAGGGCATATACACCTGATACCTTGAGGGTATCGATATTTCTGTTGTTAAACGGGCACCTTTGTTTCCCATCGGATCTTTAACCACCTGCACAACAATAGGCTGACCTTCATGCAGGTAATGCTCAATAACATCCGAACCTTTTTCTTCCAGATCCTTCGCACATAAATCTGAAAGATGAATAAACGCCGCCTTGGGCAGGCCAATATCAACAAAAGCCGCCTGCATACCTGGGAGAACCCGGCACACTTCACCTTTGTAGATATTACCGACCAACCCGCGCTCACGGCTCCTTTCAATAATGAGTTCTTGTAAGACGCCATTTTCAATAACTGCAACACGGGTTTCCGGCGGCGTTACATTAATTAAAATTTCTTCACTCATTTGAAAAGTTCTATTCCTTGTTTAGATAAAAGTTCGGCAGTCTCAAACAAGGGTAAACCGACCACTCCCGAAAAACTGCCTTTTATTGATTCTACAAACACACCGCCCCGTCCTTGAATAGCATAACTGCCCGCTTTATCAACCGGTTCGCCACTGTGCCAGTAATCCAGTATTTCCTGTTCTGTCAAACACCGAAAAGTCACCTCGGTAATACTAACCGCCTGACCATGCTCACGTCCTCTCAAAGAAATTGCACTATAAACCTGATGGGTTTTACCGGACAACTGCGTCAACATGTCCATCGCATCCGCTTTATCTTTGGGTTTTCCCATAATCACAGACCCCAAAATGACTGCCGTATCGGCGGCCAAAACCGGCAGTTCAGTGTTGAGTTGAGCCTTGCACGCCGCAGACTTTTCAGAGGCCACACGCTGTACATAATCCAGCGGCGCTTCATCAGGCCAAGGGGTTTCGTCAAGATCAACCGGATAAACCCGACAAGAGACATTAATTTGGTCTAGCAGTTCCTTTCTGCGTGGAGAAGCGGAAGCAAGAATAATCTGTACGGACATTAGCGATGATAAGGGTGGTTATGGAGAATACTCCAGGCACGGTAAAGCTGTTCAGCGACCAAAATACGCACCAGCGGATGAGGAAAAGTAAGCCTTGATAAACTCCATGACTCACGTGCCAGTAGTTTAGCAGAATCTGCCAAACCTTCAGGACCGCCAATCAATAAAGAAACATGCTGGCCACTTTCCAGCCAACGCTGCATCGCCTGCGCCAATTCGGGCGTAGTCCACGGTTTGCCGGGAATATCCAACGTCACAATATGAGTACCTTGCGGAATAGCCGCCAGCATCCGCTCTCCCTCTTCTCTTACAATTCGGACAACATCACTGTTTTTACTGCGTTTACCCGGTGCAATTTCTTTAAGCACCAGCTCGCATTCACGCGGCAAGCGTTTGGCATATTCATCGTAACCTTGCTGAACCCAGCCCGGCATACGGTTTCCTACTGAAATTAAATTTATTTGCATGGGCATGCAGGATACAGACAACAAAGCCTTGATGCAATGCGAACGACTTTATAAAAACCGCCTTTTATACAGCTTTAACAATACCGATGGGCAAAAACGCTGCAAACAATAGCGCCAGATTAAGTTTCTTGAGATTGCCGGTTCCTAAAGTAATATTGAACACAAAACTATTTACACCCTTAATAGACAGAAACTTTATAATCACTTTGGGAGGTCTTCGTTGATTAAGCGGCATCAGCTTAACCTGCCAAACAAGACTGTTCTTGGCTTATCGTTTATTAGGTTACTTAATCACATTAAATCACTGTATTAGCCAACGCAATCCGACATCCAACCCCGGCAGAAGAGAAAGAAATGAACACAGAACATCAAGAGGCTTTAAGTAAAGTTCCAGAGGTCACACTACTTTTTTGGATAATAAAGATTTTTGCTACAACCCTTGGCGAGACCGGTGGCGACGCCGTATCGATGTCGATGGATCTTGGCTATCTGGTGGGTACGGAGATATTTGCAGCCATTTTCATTTTTGCGGTCATTGCACAAATTTCCGTCAAGCGGTTTCATCCCGTTATTTACTGGACAACCATTATCGCCACAACAACGGTTGGTACAACGTTGGCAGACTTCGCGGATCGTTCTCTGGGTATCGGCTATTCCGGCGGAACGGCAATCCTGTTTACATTACTGATGGCATCACTTTTTATTTGGTATCGCGTGCTGGGATCGGTAGCCGTGGACACCGTCAACTCACCTAAATCTGAGGTTTTTTACTGGATAACAATCATGTTTTCCCAAACCTTAGGTACTGCTCTCGGTGATTGGACGGCAGATACGGCAGGTCTTGGTTACAGCGGTGGGGCTATTGTATTTGGCACACTGCTGGCAGTTATTGCAGTCGCCTATTTCCGAACAAAAATTTCCCGCACACTACTCTTTTGGGCGGCATTCATTCTTACCCGACCGCTGGGAGCGGTGGTTGGCGACTTTCTGGATAAACCGATAAGCCAGGGTGGTTTAGAGCTAAGCCGTTACTCGGCATCAGCCGTATTGTTTTTATTAATCGTTTCCTGCCTCTTCATCTTTTCGCATAAACCGGCAAAACAGGGTCATTAAGCGTTACGAAACCGCTTTTTAACATTACATTTAAGCGATATAGAGCAACGTATGGAGCAATGGCGCGGTTGTTTTGCACCGATAAACAAGTCATAACTGGTTGATTCCACCCTTTAGATGTTGCTATTTTATTGCAATAAGGTAACTCGCAATAAATAACCACCCTATCGTTCCCACGCTCCGGCGTGGGAATGCCGCAAGTGACGCTCCCGCGTCACGCAACGCTGGAGCGTTGCCTGATGAATTCCCACGCCGGAGCGTGGGAACTAGGCGCATCCTGGGGGTATTTTCTGTGTGCTACCTAATTCCCTTGTTATCTGAATTATAACTAATTTTTCCTCTGGCCTATAAATTGCTAAAATACTGAAACAAGTGAGGACTCTTAAAAATAAACGAACAGTTCTACTATAAACAAAGCGATATTATTATCATATCATTACCGTGCCAAACTTATTACACCCAAAATCAGGAGTTATAGCCATGTTAAAACCGCATATTATTACCACCGCCCTGCTGTTATTAGCGTTATGCTTTACAGCACCTGCTTTTGCCGAAGACGATGCCACTATGCATCAAGTTTATTTGGCCGCTGAAGCAGGAAAATTTAATGAAGCACAAGCCATGATGGACAAAGTGCTGCAAGACCATCCTGACAGCGCCAAGGCGCACTTTGTAGAAGCTGAATTACTGGCAAAACAAGGCCGGTTTAACGATGCTGGCGTAGAACTTAGTACCGCTGAACGCTTGCAACCTGGCCTGCCTTTTGTCAAACCGGAAGTATTGCAAAACCTTAAGGGTCGTATTGCTTCTGTGTCAACGGGTGCAGTACAACCAGCCAGCGCCGGCCAAAACCCACAGCCTATGGTTAAAGACTGGACGCCCGCGATTCTTTTAATCCTGGGCATTGGTTTAGTCGTGTTATTAATTGGCTTTATGAGTCGGCGAAATTCCAAAATAATGCCCGCCAATAGCTATGCCGGTAATGCGCCCGGACAAAATATGCCACCGGTCGGTGCGAGTGGCGCTGGCTCAGTCATGGGTCAACCGGCTGCTGGCGGCATGGGTTCTGGCATTATGGGCAGTCTGGCAACGGGTGCGGCCATGGGAGCCGGAGTCGTGGCAGGCGAAGCATTGATGCATCACTTTATCGATGGCAATAAAAATAACGATGTTCCCGAACCGTCATTACCTGATACTTCGCCATGGAGTTCATCCAGCAATACAAATGATAATGACGATATGGGCGGCACCGACTTTGGTATCGCGGACTCATCCTCATGGGATGATGATAGTGCTGACGATGGAAATGATGACTGGTCTTAGGAACGTGCATAAAATAATTTAACCACGCATTTCCCTCACCCCAACCCTCTCCCGGCGGGAGAGGGAGCAAGGTGCCCGAAGCGTGCCGGGGTTTGCAACCCGTGCGACAAGCGAAGCTTGTCATTTTCTTGCAAGGTGAAAGTCCTTGCCTGGAATTCAA